>NZ_CP151949.1:3935000-4235000 GCF_038592965.1 Paenibacillus sp. FSL L8-0158
GCCGTAATTGCGGATAGTCCTTTTCGTAATGCTGGTCTATTTCTGAGAGAGGGTTTGCCCTTCTTTTCAGGTTTACCTGCGTTTCCATTCAGTTATACATCGACATGGATGGCAAATTGGGCCTTTAAGGTTGATCTTGATTCCATATCTCCTATGGATGCGGTAAAAAAGATGCAAGACAAGCCAGTTATGCTCATTCATGGTACTGGAGATCAGCAAATTAGTTATAAAAACACAGAAATTATTTACGAGTCCCTAAAAGATAACCCAAAAGCAGAAGTATGGTACCCGCAAAATACGGAGCACATCGATGCCATCAATCATTACCCCACTGAATATTTCAAAAGAGTAGATCGCTTTTTGGATGAGTATGTAGGAAAATAAATTCAATCCAAGAGAGCCAACTAGCTGAACGAGTAACCACAATTATAGAAAAATTTCCTAGCGCTTTTCAGCGTAAAGGAGCAAGTAATTGAATTGAATTATGAAAAAGACCTAAAAAGGCCCTGTTAAGGGCCTCAAACGGCTTCATATACCTCCTTATCCATCATTACCCCTTCTGCTTGTAAAATTCATGGTACAGCTTCATTAATGCACGCTTTTCAATGCGGGACACATACGAACGCGAAATTCCCAGCTCTCTGGCGATTTCCCGCTGTGTACGTTCTTCACCTCCGGCTTCCAGGCCGAATCGACCAATAACTACTTCTTTTTCACGCTCATCTAAAATATCCAGGTTGCGATAGATTTTACTCTTCTCGATTTTGAGCTGTACTTTATCTACAATATCGTCCGCCTCGGTGCCGAGGATATCAATCAAAGTAATCTCGTTGCCTTCCTTATCAGTCCCTATAGGATCGTGAAGTGATACATCTTTACGTGTTTTTTTCAGGGATCGTAAATGCATCAGGATTTCATTTTCTATACAACGGGCTGCAAATGTTGCCAGCTTGGTGCCTTTCCCAGTCTGAAAGCTTTCAATGGCCTTGATTAGTCCGATGGTACCGATGGATATAAGGTCCTCCAAATCTTCGCCGGTGTTATCGAATTTTTTCACAATATGGGCCACCAGTCGTAAATTATGTTCAATGAGTGTGTTACGGGAGTGTGCGTTGCCTTCGGCAAACAGCTTTAGGTGTCGAGCTTCCTCTTTCTCAGTCAATGGCTGCGGAAAGGCGTTGTTTTTCACGTAGGAAACGAGTAGCGTCAATTCCTTGATGAACAGAGCGATAGCGCTAAATAGTCCGGGCACGGATGACACCTCCTGAGGTAGTTGCGAACTTACCGGCCTTTGTTACTTACCGGGCTTGCGGTCTGTTTATTGTATGTAGGCAGGTGCCCATCCGTGCCTGTACTCCGAAAACTGCTCCGTAACAATTTGCCGGATATCTTTCTGGAGCAACCTCCAATACTTAATTCGAAACGTAGGAGATCTCTTCGACACAAATCAACGCACTCCATATAGCCAGAGGAAAACCCGGGATAGCCTTACATTATCCAACACTTGGTTTCCCATTTTCTCTCAGTAGAGTATTAACTTCTTTCTAAATATGACAATGGGAGTGGGGAAAAGTGTATAACATAGTATGCATTCCATGATCAAGGAATATATTCATAGAGAGTTTCATATAAATGATATACATCAACCTTTTCAACACATTCAAAAATTAAACTTAAGGAGGAACTCCAACATGGCAAAATTCAGTCAAAATCCAGACAGCTATACTTTTTCCGTGGATCCTGTTGTTATAGCAGAGGAAAATGTTTCAACCAACGGGGATTCCAAAAATACTTTTCCGAAAAATGTTTTAATTGATAATAATCTCTATTGGGAAAGCAGCTTAAGCGGTAAAGGTGGAGAAATCATCTTCAAATTAGATACAGGTAAGACGATCAATGATATTCTTTTAGCTCAGCCATCCTCTCGAGCTTTTATACTTTCATTTTCTTTTCACGGCTCTAATGACGGAGAAAATTGGTTTAGGTTAGGTGAAGTCGAAGCTTTGCCAACCATTGCAAAAACAACCTATCAATTTAGTAATGAGATTCCTTTTTCATATTATAAAATAACTGTACTTTCATCCGGGATGAGTAGTACAACCTCCTATTATGGTTTACGATATGTTCAGCTAAGAACCGCACTCATTAATGGCGTTCCTGCCTACAGAGCATCCAACCTAAACCCCGCTATAGCGGAATAAGTAAGTACACACAAAAAAAGGGGCTGGCCAACGCCGCCCCTTGATTCATTCTATTTCATTTGAAGCATGTTATAAATCATCTCTGCTGCTTCCGCACGTGTGACCTCCTGCTTGGCACGGAAGCTACCATCTGGATATCCTTGTACTAAATTAATCTCTGTTAGACCAAGTACATCCTTTCTGGCCCACTCTACAATTTGAGAGGAATCTGAGTATGCACTGCTTTCTTGCTGTGGTGTAGCCTTGATAATGTTATTCACCATTTTAGCCGCCTGCTCACGGTTAATGACCCGATCTGGGCCAAATTCTCTATTACTAAACCCGCGAGCGACCTGATCTTTAATCGCCGTTTTGAGCAGATCAATGTACCACGCCGATGGATTGATATCCTCGAAGCCTAAAGTCACATCCGTTTCGAGCGGTAATTTCAAGGAACGGACCAGCATAGAGGTAAACTCCATACGCGTTACAGGTCTGTTCGGCTCAAATAGCGTGTGGGTTGTTCCCTTTACTACACCCAAATCAGCAAGCACATTTATTTTTTCTCTATTAAATATCCGATCAATGTCACTAAAACGATTTGGCTTCTTTTCAACGGTTGAATCTTGAATTTGCTCTGTTTCTAACGGTTCCTTTACAACAGGCTGAATCGGTTTTACACTCTCCGCCCCTCCTGCTCCGCCACCTGCTTCCACAGTATTACCCGTTGTTTTGCCATTCGCTTGTTTTGCCTCTGTGCGTTTTCCTTGACTATTTTCTGCCCAAAGTTGAACTGTATACAACCGCTTCTCTTTAAGCTGTCTCCAGATATAGCCTCGATCCTTACCACGATATAGCTCTGTTCCTCCTTCACTGGCGAGGACGAAAATATCATTCTCATGGTCTGATTCCCAATGGATGATAAACTCACTATTCGTTGTTTCCATCTTCGAAAACGCAAATGCTGGAGACGGTAGCGTCTCCACTTCACCTTCTGTCTGCTTACCTTCACCACTTGTATTCAATGGCTTGACGGTAATACGATACAATGTAGAACTATCCAATCCTTCTACTTTAAATTCATGGGTGGTCGTATGACCGATAAGCCTCTCGTTTTGGTAGACATTGTAGGCATCTGCACCCGGAGCTTCTTTCCACGTAACAACCAAATCGGTATCTGTTACTTTTTTCACAGTCAATCTATTGTCTGATATCTGACCCGGCAAAGCGCGATACGTAAACGGAGCTATATTACCTACCCCCGTTGTATTCACGGCCTGTATACCAAACGAGTAAATCATACCAGGTTGGATATCTGAAAGCTTAATATGGGCATCTCTGATGTTAAAGACTTCCCCCGTATCTTTACGGGTTACAGTATATTGATAAGCGCTCTTGATTTCATCCCAGCTCAGTGAAATCTGGCCAGCCTCATGTTCTGTAACATTCACATTTTGTACTTCAGGAGGAAGTGTCAGCAGCTCACCCAACGCTGGCTGGCTGAAACCACTACTGTTCCCACTGCTCACTTGAAAATCATAGTTACTCCCACCTGTTAAACCAGCTATAACCACACGTGGTTCCGTACTATAATAATCTTGACCGTTGATCGTCACCTTATATTGAGTTGCCCCATCAACCGGGGCCCATATCAATGTGGCATCGTGCTCGCGAACATCTACAGTTGCAAGTTGTACAGCCGAAATTGGTAGTGTTAATGCGTTGATAGAAGTATCTTTACCCGTACCACTTCGATTGTAGGCTCGTATTTTAATATTGGCAGACCTGCCCGCTGGCAAGCCCTCAAAAGTATAAGAATGAATACCACGCGCAACCCGGACCTTCGGTTCATCGTTAACATTCAAGATGTATCCTTCAGCCCCCTGCACATCCTGCCACGCAACACCGATAGCATACACATCCTTCGTCACACTCGATAAAGTAGTTACTCGATCAGGTAACGTGATAACTCCCAGATGAGCATAGTCTCCGAATCCTGTTGCATTTTCAGCGGAAACGTTATAACTATATTCTGTTCCCGCCTGAAGATCAGTATCGGTGAATTCTCTATATACATCGTTATAAACCGATACTTCGTCACGTTCTAGGGCATAGTAGGTGGCAGTGATTACAGAATTCCACTTCAAGTCGATTCCATCTTCTCTTACAGTTACATTTCGGAATCCATTCGGGCTGTCTGGTAGACTTAAAAAAGATACATGCTTTGCTGCGCCCTCTCCAGTGTCATTAATAGCAGATACAGAAACATCGTAATATTTACCTGGCTTCATTCCCGTAATTGGATTATACACATCCTGTGTAACCGTATCCTTAAATAGGATTTCTCCCGTACTTACGTCTGCTGCTGTAATATTATATTTGTTAGCTGATGAAACTGGCGTAAAGTTAGCCATGATTTCTGTAGAATGACGTGAGACAGGTCGTAACTGGATATGATCAGGAGCATCAGGTAGCGTTAATACATGGACTCGATTGGAATACGCATTGCCTCCTACATGATTACTAGAACGCACTTCATATTCGTATTGCCGTCCTCCTTGTAGCCCTCTATCTGTAAAAGAATTTGCTGGATGCATAACATCCCAAACCTCATTAGTTGTTAGATTTCGGACTGTATAAACGTAACCATCATCAAGGCCCGACGGGAGTGTCCACTGCAAATCAGCTTCTGTATTCCGTACAGATGTCGCAGAAAGCACTACCGACTGGGGCTGCTTTTGAATACGAAGTGCACTGCTGACCGTTTCATAAGTGTTACCCACCCTGTCTTTGACCTTGGCATGAACATACCATTCACCTTCATCTGAAAGATCCATCTGGATTGTTGTATCGACAGCAGCATCCCAGTTTTCGGGTGAATCAGGGCTGTTCGTGATTTTATACTGCATTGTGGATGACTCAATCCCCGAATGCTGATCGGCATATCGTATCCTTACAGGAATATGAGTATCTTTCCATTCACGCGAATCCGGCGTCAGTTGGATCGTCGGTGGTTCCAAATCAATATAAGACACCGCGGACACCGGATCGCTTCGATTTCCAGCTGCATCTACAGCTTGTGCAGTCAATTGTATGATCCCCGAACCCTTTAATATTCCCGATGAACCAGACACATAAGCTCCAGAACCTAATTGATATTCATAATGTACTGCTGTAGTATCCGTCGCACCCGATAGAGCAAACTGAACTGGCTTATTGGTATATCGAGTAGGTATCGTCACCTCGGAAAACGTAACTTTTGGAGGCGTTGGCTTGGTTCGATCAATCATAACCGATTGAGTCACGATTGAACTAGACACGTCGAGATTATTGATCGTCCGTGCTGCTAATTCGTAAGTCCCTTCTGCGTTTAATGTAAAAGTGCCATTGTATGTCTGCCACTCCCCTAATGGACCCAAGCGATACTGTGTCATCTTAATTCCATTTGTAGAGTCACTTCCTGAATCAATGGTAATATTCACATCACGGTTCGTTGGACCTGTTTCACTAGCCTGAATGACAGGAGCCATCGGTCCCTTTTTATCAATCGTGATTTCTTTGCTTACTTCTTGGCTCAGATTACCCACGCTGTCAATGGAGCGTGCATAAACCGTGCTTTTGCCATCTTTATTCACATGAAACACTCTAACATAGTCCTGCCAATCTTGATTCACAACACCTGTCAAACGAAATTGAGTATGGGCTAGTCCAGAATAATCGTCTGTTCCTGGCTGTAATGAAATGGTGTAGTCATTACTATTTCCCGTTGCGCTTAGGGTCGGTGGAGTTGGAGGCATCTTGTCTATTCGGACATTCCCGGAAGAAAGACCACTATACTGATTATTTACGTCCACTGTCCGGGCATAAATTGTATTTACACCATGGTCATAGACAGTGAAAGGCCCGCTGTATTGCTGAAATGCTCCTCCATTCAGGCTATATTCATAGTATTTTAGTCCTTCAGGAGCCACGTCCCCATTTATCCACACGGTTACAGGTTCTTTGGTCCATCCTGTGATCGCTTGTCCCTCTGTACCTGCATGGATCTGAGGTGGTTTAGGCATTAGGTCCGATTTGGGAATAACACGGATTCCAAACTTGGATATTTCAGCACTTGTCTGTTGGCTATCTCCCACCGCTCTGAAATATCGAACATCTCTTAATGTAATGGAGTCGGTGATATCTAACCATTTTCCCTGATAATATCTATCCGCATAGAATTTCGTTACATTAGTCCATGTATATAAGTTCGTCCCATTAGGCCTCCAACTGTCGCCTGCTGCGTTATTAGATGCATATATATCAGTATGATAAGACCCTTCAATGTAAACAAAAATCCTGTAATCCGAAGTCTTAATGGATCTTCCAATATCAATAAAACGATTTGTCGGCTGCGTAGTACCATCACATTTATACCTGGCCGAACCCATGCCAGTATATACTTCCGTTGCTCCTATTCCATTTCCTGACCAAGAACCCCAACTATCGCCTCCACCCGGCAAATTGTTTTGGCAAAAAGGGCCCCCAATGATCTCCTGAGCAGCAGCTGATACCCTTTCCGGAAATATAGGAATCATCGTTAATAGTAGGACTACAGCCAAAAATCCATACACCCACTTCCTATACTTCCTTACCTTTCGTTTATTTTTTCGATACATACACTTCTCCTTACTTTATTTTATTTTCAAAGAGTTTTACAAACTCGCTTCGGGTAAAATAGAAAAAGCACCTCAAACGAAGGCGTTAATGCCTAGGTTTGAGGTGCTTCCTCTATATCACGAGTATGTTTTGAAGCTATTATACTTCGTTCCAAGCAGGATGTAAACAGAACTGACAAATTATTTTGAGGATATTAATGAATCTGAACGCCCAAGTTCCGAAAAAATCCTCGCATATTCTGCATGTAAGAATCCTGAGTAGCGGAAGATTCCTTAAGAAGATTTTGCATACTGTTCATGAAAGCAGAAGCTGATGTCGTATCCGCTTTGTCAAACCGATTGTTTAACGGTGTGTTATTTAGCAACTCTGCGTTCTGTCCCGTGCGTTCCTTGTATTTCTCAATCCAATCGGGATGTTGAGGAACCTTTTGCGCAAAATTTAACAGTTGGCTCAGCCCATTTCCTCCACCTTTAATATCATTCATGTACGCTGTATATTTTTGAGGATCGACCTGCTTCATCACTTCCGACAGCTTGACATAATCCTCAGGAGCACCTGACGGACGATCTATTGGAGTCGTGTAGCTAATATCTCCGGTCTTTGGATCAGTGGATCGTGTTAAAGCAATACCAGCGATCTGGTTCATGGTTTCCAGAAACTCTTTGGCCTTGTCGCCTTCCATGTAATGATCAGCAATATACTTGGATTGAGTAGCTCCCATCTCCAGCAGCACAGCTCGCTGACTCTCATCCGTTACTGTTCCGTCAACGATAAAATTAGATTGAATCATACTGTACACTGCATTAGACACTTCTTCTGGCTGACCTTCCAAAACCCGGTTTAATGAATCATTGATCTGTGTTGTACCGAAATACTTGGCAGCCTGTGATACAATAGCCCCTTCGGCCAACTGTCTACCAGCTTCACTGATCTCCACGGAGTCTTGAACTACCACTCTGGAGACCTGTTCTTCATGAAGCTGGGGTGGTGGAGCTTGCTTGCTTGTCGGATTGATCCGTAAACTACTTGCATTAAGAATCGCTTGCTGTGCTCTAAGAGGTCCAAAATTCATCCTATTTCCTCCTGTCATGTTTGTAACAGGCAATCTAAGGCGTATGTATAGTGTAATGTGACCCTGTTTCTATATATATCGGACAAAGCATATATGGAATGAATATA
The DNA here is from genome assembly GCF_038592965.1 of Paenibacillus sp. FSL L8-0158. GTDB lineage: Bacteria > Bacillota > Bacilli > Paenibacillales > Paenibacillaceae > Paenibacillus > Paenibacillus polymyxa_D. Next base: position 3,943,019 of record NZ_CP151949.1, read on the forward strand.
TGCTTTGTCCCAAAAATGAACAAATATTGAAATGAACTACTTTTGTTTCAAATATAAAATACTCAAGCAACAAGTTACCTAAAGTCTTAACTTAATATTCCGTCCATCAACCACCATAAATACTATAGGCAAAGTGATATACAATATCCGTGTCTATAATCGAAGTACCTGACACCTGAACGGCTACCCCTGATAGATCATAATAGTGTGTAAAACTGATGGCTCCAGACAGGTATTCCGCTATACTTCCAGTGGAAGATGGCAGGGAAAGAGTCACACTAAAGGCTCCATTCTGGTCCGTATAAGCTGTGCCTGTACGAGTACGATTCCCGCTGCCTTCAGTCCAGTTCTGATTCAACCATGTCACATCAACAGGTGCATTTGCCACTGGATAACCATCAGTTGTCTTAACTACACCCTTCACGGTAAGGTTACTGCGTTGATTAACCCGATAATGACGACCATATGAGTAGTTCGGATAATCATTAGGGCCATTAGCAGAATCATAGCCGGTAATTTCAATTTTGCCAGCCCGAAGCACCGGCTTCAGTGTAAGTGTGTACAAATGATTGGGTGAATACTGATTGGTTGTGTACACTCGCACATAGTAGGTTCCTGTATTTAAGCTAACATTATGATTCGTTTGCGGCAATAGCACCATTTGGTTTCCGGTAAGAGCTCCGTAGACTTCCGCTTTGTAGCCATAGCCGTCCGAAACATTGTCAAGCTTTACGTTCAAAGCGTCATAATTGCGGCTGGCAGGGATCGTAACTTGGTACCAGTCGTTATCAATGCCTGAATGAATGGAGCGTGAATTAAGCGATGATCCGCCCGTACTAAAGGTGAAGTTATAGGCATGGAAAGCACTCTCATCTGGTTCATATGCATCGTAGCTGGAACTTGTATCGACCGTTAGATAGAAAGGATCATTGATGCTGGAACCCTTTTTGGCATGGACAGCAATCGCATATGCCTTTTCATATCCGGCAGCGTTGCGGGTTCCTACGTTTTCAGGAAGTGAAGCAGCTCCCTGTTCATAATTGTTAAAATAAGTACCATAGGTGGATGCGTCAATGGCATTAGGATTAATGTCACCTGTCGTCATATCAAACTCATATAAGTATAAGTCATAGTCAAGCTGGGCTGAAAATGGACCATCCAACTGGGACTGCAACAATTCACCTGGCTGCAAATAGATCGGATATAAAAATTGTGTGCCTCCCTCTTGCGTAATCGTACCGGAATACGTAGCAGAGGAAGCTGTGGCTGATGCAGCCATTGGGCTTGTCTTCAGCGCAGAAACATTTTCCCTTTTCAATGAGGTTGTCTCTGGTGTCTTAAAGTTGAGGTCTTCCTTCATTGCATAAACCGAAGACGTAATACTTTCTGGTTTGTCTGCCCGCGTTAAATGCTTAATAATGTCTTCGTTGACAGTTGTTAGCTGAATCTCGGATTCTGCCTTAATCGCTTGATCCGATGCAGCCTCCTTACTTTCACTCGCGTTCGCAGTCATTCCGAAAGCAAACAGAAGCATCATGCTTAACATCACTGCAATAGCCTTTTTGAACCTCTTCATACTGAAATCCCCTCTCAAATAGTTTAAGGAATTCCCGCTATCCCCGGATAAACCAGGGTGATTTCTAGGCTGTATGGCTCTATCATAAATCATCTTTGGTTCTATTGGAATATATTATGCAAAACATTTTCTATTTGTAATCTATGAAAACAAGACCATTTTCTTATTCTTGGTGAATAAACATGAAAAGTCGCTCTTTCAGAAATGGAAAGCCTCAGCTAACCATTCAAAAAAAGCGACTCTCTCATGATCAAAATGACATTAAAGCATTTCTTAGTTTCTCAAGCTGTAAGCAAATAGATAAATAATGTCCGTCGCACTAATCGAAGTTCCATCGACCTGAGCCGCTACTCCTGTAAGATCATAATAGTGTGTGGAACCAATTTCACTTATATAATCTACATTTTTTCCTGTCGATTGCGGAAGAGAAAGGGTCACATTGAATTTACCGCTATCATCGGTATACGTAGAAGCCGTTCTCGTACGGTTACCACTGCCTTCGCTCCAGTTCTTATCCAGCCAAACGACCGTGACAGGCGCATTGGGAACCAGTTGACCATCTGTTGTTTTCACAACACCGTTCACGATCAGACTGCTGCCTCCGTTAATACGATAATGACGCCCGTAAGAATACGTTGGATAATCATAATAGCCATTGGAGTTATAGCCGGTAATTTCAATTTTGCCAGCCCGAAGCACCGGTTTAATCGATAGTGTATACAAATGGTCGGCTGAATACTGACTTGTGCTGTACACTCGTACATAGTAAGTCCCTGTGTTTAGGGTAACATTATGATTGATTTGTCGTAGAAGCACCATTTGGTTGCCCGTAAGAGCTGCATAGACTTCCGCTTTGTACCCATAGCTTTCCGAAGTGCTGTCCAGCTTCACATTTAATGCATCATAATTACGGCTGGCTGGTACTGTAACTTGATACCAATCGTTGTCTATAGCGGAATGGATGGTACGGAAGTTAATCGAGGAGCCTTTGTCGTTAACAGTAAAATTATAAGCATGGAAGGCACTATCATCCGGCTCATAGGCATCATAGTTGGAGCTTACTGCTACAGTTAAATAGAAAAGATCATTAATACTAGACCCCTTCTTGGCATGAACTGCAAGCGCATAAGCCTTCTCGGCTCCGATTGAGTTGCGAGCTCCTACGTTTTCAGGAAGAGAAGCAGCTCCTTGCTCATAATTGTTAACATAAGTCCCGTAGTTGGAAACGTCTATTGGATTGGAATTAATATCGCCTGTCGCCATATCAAACTCATACAGGTATAAGTCATAGTCAAGCTGGGCTGAAAATGGGCCTTCCAACTGAGCCTGTAACAATTCACCTGGCTGTAAATAGATCGGATATAAAAACTGTGTGCCTCCTTCTTCTGTAATCGTACCGGAATATGTAGCAGTGGACGCCGACGCTACGGTCGCTGCGGCTTTAGCTGATACTGATTTTGTGCTGGCTTTGAGCGAAGGGGTCACTCTCTTTTTCAATACAGATTTCTGTGGTGTCGCCAAGTTAATATTTTCTGTAATGGTGTACACCGAATCTGCGGTACTGGCAGGCTTGTCCGCGCGTGTTAATTGTTCAATAACACTTTCCTTATCAGTTGTTAGCTGCACATTAGAAACTTCCTGAATCGTTTGATCCGTTCTCTCCCCCGTACTTGCGCTCGCGTTCGCCGTCATCCCGAAAGAAAGCAGGAGCATTGAGCTTAGTGTAACTGAAACCTCCTTTTTAAACCTTTTCATACTGAAATCTCCTCTCAAATGTGTTAAAGAAATTCAGCTATTCCCCAAATATATACAGGAAAATTCTAGGATGTATAGTTCTATCATAAAACAATTCTTGCTTTAATGGTAGATACTGTCTTGGTATTTTTTTAATACTCGGGATTAGTATCATGGAAGGATCCTCTATTTTTCTGCTTTTTCTGTCTATAAAAACCACGACGAAAAAGGCTCTCCTGATTTAAAAGGAAGCCAGATTAAATAAGATTTGTATCCATACTTGGCGAGAATACGTCATACTCCCTTAAAAAGAGTAACAACGTAAAGTAGTCGTAAAATCTTCAATTGCTCGCGATTTTAATGCGTCGCACCCATGTAGAGTGCGACCCAAAGCATTATCCGCTGAAACGATGGCAGATGATATTTTAATCCGCCGCACTCATATAGAGTGCGACTTGCTGACAGTATATCATATGGGAGCGTGCATGAATTTTAATCCGCCGCACTCATATAGAGTGCGACAGCGAAAATGCAGTAATTCATATCCATAGGATATGATTTCCACACATTGTCGCAAAAACTGATGCCCAATAAGCTTGAATCAGCTATTGACTTTTACGGATAGTTAGCTGCTCCAATACTTTTCGACAATTTTCGAGGTGCGAAGGACCCGGGATTTTCATGTGCGCTTGGGGTTCGCACCAAGTTTATTTATTATATTTTGCAATCCATATACAATGCAACCCATACTATATTTGACCTGCTATATATCCGTGTGGTTATTCCTATCTTCAATCCAGTCAAGCCCTGTTTTATACTTAGAAATGTAATACGTTAGAATATTTTTAGGTACAAGCATACCTCTCCCCTTCAGCCCTCTCAATAGCCTGAGTTAGCGTCATGAAAGGAGCTTCTCTTTTATACTGAATAGCCTTTTCGCTTGTACCACCAGCATTAAGCCATTCCCAATGGATATGGATATCAACCGACTCCAAAAAATAAATAGACAATGCTTCTACGGGATTCATTCCGTATATATGTATAAATACCTCGTCTGAAAGCTGATTATGTTGGAGATATTCATTTTTCATGGTGTAGAGAAGCTTACAGATATCCTCTCTGTTCACATTGATGAGACGACTCACGAATGCATTGCGCCTTTCCACTGAATTCAGTATGATTTGCATAGCATTACGAACATGCCAAGCATCAGGGCCGATACGGAGCATGTTAATTAAATCGTTAGCGGTCAGCGTAGGATCAAATGGGGCTGGCTCCAAAATGCGTGTCCATGTATCGTTATGTCCTTTTTCGAACACCTCGATAGCATCAGAGACGTTTATACCAATGGTTTGCCATTTGCGATTAAGAGCATCCATAATATAATAGTAGTGTAGCTCGTTTTCTCCATTTCCACCTTTTTGCGCCCAAACTGGTCCCATACGTACAATGTCCTTGATTGCTTGTTCATTCACTTTGAATTTTGTAGTCACGGTATCTTCCTCCTTTTGAAATCTGGTAAAATGGCAATAGCAAAGCTAAGGGTATGTTATAGCATCCCTTTAGGATGATAAAAAACCATTTCCTTTTAATGACCTTAGGGTCATAAAATAAATATAACCTTATGGTCATATTTTGTCAACTATATATGGAGGATCATGAATGTTAAAACTTAGAATCAAGCTAAAAGAAGTACTCAAAGAAAAAGGCATAACTCAAAAGCAATTAGAAGAACTATCAGGTGTATCACAAGCAAGAATTTCTAAACTAAGCAGTGGCGATCGACAAGAAGTAAACCTTCTAATGCTTGAGAAAATTGCTCATGCTCTAGATATCAAAGATATATCCGTTTTGTTACAGTTTGAGGAAGAGAAGATCTGATTATTGTACACTCGGTGTACCCTAAAGTTCAGCACTCACGAAGCTATTTAATAATCGGGCTTCTCTTCTTCATTTCAAACAAATCCTTTCGTACATCCCCCCTACGCTTTGTCCTCCACATCTACTTTTCTATTTTCAAATATGACAAAGAAAGGCTCGCCTCACTTTGATAGGGAGTCGAACCTTTCAAGTTTCAATCTGCACTCCCTAATAGTTCTCTCTAGTGGCATATTTTAAAAAAGCAGGTCTATTAATTTAATTCCGACATTAATTTACCATAAAAACCCTACCATTCTCTTATTTATACGATATAATAAAATAATATGGATAGTTCTTTTCGACTATAAATCACATCGAATTACCCATAAACATACATAGAAAAATTATTGAAATCATTTTATCGGAGGCATACAGCAATGGTAGGATCAACAACTGAACTATCGACGTTTCATAGCATTGTATACAACAGTCTTGACGGTATCTTGAAAAAAGCAGGTATCAAATCTAACATCAAATCATACGCAATAATAAATCAGGGATCGGAGATCAAGGGTATTGTGAGAATGAGAAAGACCCTCTCTGAAAAGAAGCATGAGAAGACTAAAATTAATCTAGAGACATTAAATAAAGTGGAAGATATTTCAACAGAACTGGATATAGAAATGGAAGATGCTAAGCAGTATACAGAAGATCTATTAGAAAATATAAAAAAGAGTATGTTAATTACTCCTAATTCGGAGTCAATAAGAAGTGAAATAACAATAAATGAGTCTAGTAGTGAATCATTTATTGAACCTATTAATAGCAATTCAAACAGTAAGCTATTAAAGTCAAGGGTTCTCTACACAAACAATTTCACAATAAAATGTGGTAAGGAAATGTTCACTGTTACATATATTCTGGAATTAAGAAATGTTGAAAAAGAAACATATGAGCTTTTTTGCGAATTTCCCGATATATCTTTTTTGAAGATGATATTGAATTATTTTTTTAATGACTATTTCGAAGATAATAAAGGGAAATACTTGAAGATAAATAATAACTCATCGATTGATAGAAAGTATAATGAGGATAGTATTCAATTCATAAGGAGAGTGACAAGATTATTTTATAGTAAAATACAGGTGTTGATGCAAAACGAGACTAATATAACGACTCTGTCGTCTGCTTTTGATCAAGAGGGCAGTAAACAGTTTTACATAAACAATTTTCTTGAAAAAATAGATGACATATCAACAAGAACATATGAGGGCAGTAATCCATTTGGTTGCATTGTATTTTTTAAACGTCACTTACTTGAAATTGAAACTAAGATAATAAAATTTATAATTAGATTTTCTGAGGAAGAATTAGTTTCACTTGATGATTCAAAAAGAATTAGAAAGCTCTTAGAAATAAGTAATTGTAAAAATGATTTGTTTTTAATATCAGATCATGAATATGTTTATGGTCTTGGAGAGATAAATTGGAATAATTTAAATGAAAATAAATTTTTCAAAATTGAATTTAAAGGCCTTTCTAGGTCCACTCTTCAACTAGTCTCTATATTAGAAAGACCATTAGAAAAAGGGTACATTGCAACAGATAATGGAAAAAAGATTTATAAAGCGGAAAAAAAGCTAGAAATTCGATCCTTGAAATTAATTAGCATTATGTTTAAGACCCCTATATTGGGGGATGAAGGGTACAAGCCTGATAGTTTTAATAAAATAATGAGACACCAGTTTTTAGAACAAGAAGAGGTTGTGGATTTAAAGGGTATCAGTCTTTTGCAGGATATCGTAAGCATAGCTACGGAGCAAAAACACGGTACAATGGTTGTTATAACGGAATATAAAACAGCAGTTAGTGAACTAAAGAAACTAAAAAAGCAATCTACCTTAGTAACACCAACATTAATTGATGCTAAATATATTAGATATATCACGTCAATAGATGGTGCTATTTATTTTGATATCAACGGCTATTGTCATGCGATTGGTGTAATATTGGATGGGAAGGCTGCTGAAGACATTGGAGATTCAAGTAGAGGTGCTAGGTATAATTCTGCACTTCGTTATATGCACAAACTAAAAGAATCGAGCAAGAAATGCGTAATTGTAATTATATCTGAAGATGGAATGGTTAATATAATTCCGGAGATTGACAATGAAGAACAGATTCAAACAATATTCCACCAAATAATAGATGCTTTATCTGGAGAATACAATATAGAAGAGCTAGCGGAGCTAGAAGAACAATTTAATTCATATAAGGACATAGACTATCAATTATATTTTAAGATGGCTGAGGTGTGTTTCTCTAAAAAAAATTACAAAAAAGTAATTGAGTATACTGGGCGAGGTCTTTCTTTGTCAGGAAATAATTACATTCCGGTTAATTATTATAGGAAAATGGCAAATTCATATTTTTACTTAGCAAGAACCTATAAATATAAAGATAAGGAGCGTAAAGTTAACTATATTAAAGCTATTAATGTTTATGACAGCTTCATGGATTCATCTAGTAGTGCTGATTTGAATCATCACGATTACAATAACAGAGCGATATCTCTAGAGTCCCTCGGGGATTTAGAGAAGAAGGAAGAAATAAAAAATAGTTATTATTATAAAGCGATGTCCGATTACACCAAAGCCATTGAGGTTAATACACAGAGTAATATCTTATATTCAAATCGTGCTGGTTCTTACTTGAATTTAATGATGTTGGAGGAAGCACTAGAAGATTTAATAGCAGCCGAGCTAATAGAGCATGATGAAGATTATGTAAAAGGAATTTTTGAGATTTTAAATAATAATAATTATTTATTTGAAAATGCTTTAATGAAATTCAATCAAATCAAGAATTCTAGTAACAAGGAAGGCATTGAATTACGTAATAAGTTCAAAGAATATCTTCAAATTCTTCAAGAGAATAATCCTGAAGTTGCAGGGACCTTAGAGAAAAGTTATTTCAATGAATAACTTCTGGTGATACTAGCTCTTTAAGTATAATGTTCTAAAATATGGAATTTGAAGAGAGGTTAGGAGATCTGTCTTCAGGCTTCTACCATCTATTCGTCCATATACCCGATGTAGGGGCTAACCTATAGTAGTATACGCTATCACATCTCCACCTGGGGTGTGCCAAAGAAGACAACCATACTGACCTAAAGAGAATCCGGTGACAGGGGGGGCGACTCCCCTCTCTTTCATATGTAATCTCAGTGAGACCATCTTAAAAGGTGGTCAGGCTGTCGAGAAAGTCTCACAGCCTATTTTATGTTGATGTTGTTTAATACGGCACCGCGTTAATGTTTCATAATATAGGTAACTATCTTATAGATTGGTCATAAAATAAATAGACGGAATCCGCCCCAAACGCTAAGGAACCAGTATAGGTAAAAGTCTCACCACTGGGACGCTTAGGTACGTGCAGCAGATTGGTTTGCTCGAACTGGAGCATCTCTTCCAGAGATTCGTCATATTCCTTGATGTAACTTTGAGCCTTGTCAGACTGAAATGCAATATCATCCAAAATACCGTTAACTTCAGGGAAACTCAGCCCCCAACCGCTGGATTGCTTTTCCCCAAAATCACGGGTGAGTTCTTCAACAGACTTTTTGGCCTCTCCAAAGGAGGAATATGGATAAATTTTATTATTTTCCAGGAAAAACGCTTTGCGAGCTTGGTAGTCTTGTTCATTATCCATATACACCTGTTCCAGTCCGCCCAACGCCATGACTTCTCTCTTCATACGTAGGTACGCTTTATCCCCGGTTGATTTCAGCGCTTCATAGGTAGCTTCCAATTGCTCCTTCTGATGAAGACTAAAATAATTCCAGTCTGCTTCGAACTTGTATTTGCCGTCAACTACATCGAATCCCAGCATATCTTCCTTGGTATATGAGGTATGAAAGTCCTGAGTATTTTCACCCACACAGCCTTCGTAGATTTCTTTTACGGAAACAAAATGCAGCCACTCATCTTGCTCCGGGAATAAAAACTGAAGATTTATCGAGCAAATCGGCAGAAAATGCTTGCGATGATGTTCAAGATCGCTGGCAAATACGTCCTCGTATGCTGGAAAACGTTTGATGAATCTCTCAGGTATGTTCATGGTAGTCCCCCTATATTGTATGGTTTTCCGCCAGCCTTCTAATCTGAAACGTTCCTTCAATGGAAATCACGCTATAGAGTTCATCAAATCCTTCTTCGTAGCTCGGAACCTCCAGTTTACTCATTACACTCTTAATACCAATCTCAGGAATATACTCTTTGCCTGTGCGCTGCTCATTACGCTTAATAGATTCTGCATAATCAGGTTCAAAGTAGTAGCCAATGATTTTAAATCCCTTGTTTTTACAAGCATCTATATATTTCTTTCGTTCTTCGACTGTTGGATTGGTATTGTCCACTACAAAACGCTGCATCGTTTCGATAGAGGCCTGAAGGTAAATATTTTCCCTATTTCGTGTTTTAAGCATATCCAGGTTTATTCGCATATGTGTTTTGAAGAAATGTTCTTTATAAAATGTCGACTTGCCCGAAGCCTGAATTCCTATAAAAATGACACACTCCAAATCTACACATCCTTGTCCAAGTATATATATTGGTTAATATAATCTCTATTCTGTGAAAAAATCGGTGTCTCATGATCAACATCCCACTTGCTTCTAACGGCTTCGCCTTTGTTGTACTGTTGTTTGGTAATGCAAATTCCCCGCTTTTGCCAGACCGGAAGGTCGTTCCAGTTTAGCCCTTTTTCCACAAAAAGCTTGTCTTGTAGCTGATTTACGTTCAATCCTTCTAGTTCTGAATGCCTGAAATGGGCTTGAGCTACCATAGAAATGCTGTTTTTAGTAGCATCTTGTTGTCTCCATAGAAAGTAGTTTGCAACCTCATCGTGAGGCAAAACCCAAGCTCTCGCATCAAAAGTGGCTAAAGGCTGACCTGGGTAAACCTTTTGGATTTCCTCATTAAATTTGGCTGTAGCCAGAGAGGCAGATATGGACACCATCTTTTGAAGATTATTTTCAAACCAGGATTGCGTCGTTAATTTGTCGTAATTCGTAAGAAGCAGTGAGATTTCATCACTCTGATGATACACCAGTTTACATCCCATAATGTTATAGGCCAAATATTTACACGTCTCCCATAATGAAAAAATTAGTTTCTCATCAAAAGGTTTCGTCATCCCACGCGTAAAGGTATGAAAATGAGCACCATCGATTCTGATAATTACGGGTAAACGGCGTGGTAGGCTTAATCTATAGGCATTTTCATATTCCTTCATCCTATTTCCAAAATCATTTTTTTTCATAAACTATGTAGGTTCCTTTCGTGATCCGTGATTTACGTACGCGGTATAGGGGGATATGGGGTGCGGATAGCCAAGCTTTTCTTGAAGAAAAGCCCCTCCTCGTATGTGCAGGAGGACCGAAAACAGCAAAGGTTTAATCAGCTTCTTGCCGTCTTTTTTCTGCTGGTCGCTTGGGTAGGATTTATGCTCCAGTGGAGTATTGTCGCTTATGTAATCTCGGCCATGGTCCTGGTGGCGGCCTTGGTGGCTATCCTTGGTTTTTGCATAGGATGTTTTATTCTCTACCAATGGTCCCAACATCAATATCGAAGAAGAAAACACGTGTAAACAGACTATGTCGGTTCCGCCTTCTTTTTATTTTGCAGTAATATTATCTTCAAATACAAAAACGGATATGGCTATATCTTCCTCCACTTTAATATCTGAAAAGAGGTGTAGCAGCCGGGAATCCATGTAATCCTCCAGTTCTTTATTGAAGTGTGTGGGATATATTTTTTGAACCATTTTGGTTCGGGCTGCATGCACCATCTCTTTCCCGGATTCTTCTTGTGCCAGAAACTTTTCGGATGGGGTTAAATTTCCATACAGCATCGTGATGGCCATATTATCTACAAAGGTTGTATGTATGCGTTCCGGGCCTTTCCCAAACAGCTCTTTACGTACTTTTCGAATAATTTCGTTAAAACCCGTTTCCCTTCTCATATCGCACCGCTCTCCTAAAATCTACTAAAATCCCTATTACTATTTCCATCATAACCGATTCCTATCATATAAAACAGAGACTAGCGAAAGTGATTTTTGGAACATGTTCTATCTGCAATTATAAGCATTCATTAATTTTGTTTAACATCTCCTCTAAAATTCGCTTCTCCTCTTCGGTCAGGGCCTGAACAATTTCGTCCTCCACCTTTTGGAAAGAGTCACTAAAAGCTTCAATCAATTCAATGGCTTTTGGTAAGACATAAATATTTTTTTGCCGTTCATTATTGGCCGGGATTTTGCGCTCGATGAATCCTTTTTGCTCAAGACCTTGAAGTATGCTTGTAATGCTGGCTCCGCGCAGATGAAACCGATCGGCAAGATCCTTCTGAATTAAATTATTTTCTTGATTCTCGTAGATATATCTAATCATTTTTCCTTGTTGAGCATTTAATCCCAACTCTTTTATGCTCTCGTCCGCTCTTTTCTTTAACTTAAGACCGATAATCTGAAACAAATCCAGATAAACTGTATCCTTTTGGGTTTTCATCATCGTACCTCCTCAAATTATTAGAAGTCTAATTGTCAGTAAATAAACTATATAAATCTCTAAACTGTTTGTCAAACAATAATCAGTTAATTGACAGTTATAAAACTAACAGTTAGAATTCTAATTGTTTTAAATTGAATACTAAGGAGGAACGACATGAAGAATGTAACTCAAAGCTCTACGTTAGAAAAAGTTACAGCGATTATGAATGTACGTATTTTCGATGGAGAAAAAGTTATTGAGCCCAGAAATGTTATCATCCAGGGGGGAACTATTATTTCAGTAGGCGGAGACCTTCCGACACATGCAACGATCATCGATGGGGAAAATGCGACATTATTGCCCGGCCTGATTGACGCGCATGTCCACACTTCAATCGGTGGGTTAAGAGATGCTTTAAAATTCGGCGTCACGACAGAACTCGAAATGAACGGCAGTTTTACAGAAAGAGGACGCAAGATCCAGTTGAAAAACGTGAATAATGTCGCCGAAGTCCGTTCTGCCGGCACAGCTATCACCGCTCCAGGTGGTCACCCGGATGAATTATTGCAGGATGAGGATGAAATTCCTGAGTTCGTATTAAAGGAATTAGAGAAGTTACCCAAGGAAGACCGGGAAGCTATGCTAGCCGCTTACGCTCACGATCACGAAAAGGTGCCCCAAGTGACGACAGTGGAAGAAGCGATCAAACATGTGCATACCCAAGTGGAGGGTGGCGCCGACTATATTAAAATCATGATTGAAGAAGGGACGGTCTTGGGTGCCCCTGGACTGCCTATTTTAAGCGACGAGATTCTAAAAGCAGCGGTGGCAGAAGCCCATAAGTTCGATAAAATTGTTATAGCCCACGTCCTGACAGCTCATTCTTCACAAACCGCCATCGATATTGGTGTCGACGGATTGGGTCACTTATTTCTCGACAGGCCCGAATACACATCCGAGTTGGTGAAATCCATAGCGGATTCAAGCGCATTTGTTATACCGTGCTTGGTATTGAACTCATCCATTCTGGGGAATCCGGCATCAGAATTAGCGAATGACCCACGTGTTTATTCCAAATTAAGTTCGGAATGGATCGATATTTTGAACTCAAGCTTCCATACTTTCACGCAAGGCAATTTGGAGAATAGCTTTAAAAATGTGATGGATCTTCACCGTGCCGGTGTGGATATTCTGGTCGGGACGGATGTCGCCCCCGTTCCTGTTCCGAATCTTGGCGGCCTTGCTCATGGAGCCAGCGTCCATCATGAAATGCAATTGCTAGTTGAGGCCGGATTTACTCCGATAGAAGCGCTTCAGTCAGCTACCACGAAACCGGCCCGTTGCTTTGGCCTTAACGATCGCGGCCGTATTGCCGAAGGTTCACTTGCTGACCTTATACTAGTAAACGGTGATCCGACAACCAACATCTCGGATACCTTGTCAATCAAATCCGTATGGTTCAAAGGTGTACAACAACTATGTTAATCAGAGCCTCACGAACAGGAACAACTTTCTAATCTCATTTGTATGACTTCTATTTTTACTTTCCGAGGATAGCTTAATCTTGTTGCCAACGCAAAAACACCTTCAAGGTTATCTCCATATCTTACGACATGGGGTTTCACTTTGAAGGTGTTTTAATTGCAAGGAACATTGTAGAAAACGTACAAACAGTGGCCCCAAATAGTTTCGCCATGCTCTGTTTGTCATAAAATATAGGACTTACTCGTAGGCACCGATGTTCACAGCGGCTCCCTGTACTCTGGGCTTCCCGTCAATATCCAGTGTTCCAATGATGGTACGGTCCGTGTTCCCAGCATCGATCGCCGGTGACGAAGACTGCAAATGGAAGTCGCTGTTCGCGGCATTCACGAATTTAGGATCGGCAAACAGAGAATGCGTATCGTTGCCGGTTCCCGTTTTGTACGCGGAGAATCCCGTATATTCTTTATTTTTCCAGATCCAGCTAGCTTCTGAGCTACCGCTCGGAGCAAAATATAAATTATAATCCACAACATTGCCAGAATTTTTGGTGTATCCATTGGAGATCAGCATATCTGTGGAGCTGGCCACGAAAATATTGTTTTTGATCACGTTGTTTCGCGTATCATACTGAACCAAAAGCTGGCCGCTTCCGTCGTCAAACGTATCGTTCTTGTATAGCGTATTGTTCACGATCTTGCAGTTTACCGTTGAGCCGCGTTCCTCATTGTAACCGCCCATGGCAATGCCAGTCAGCCGGTTGTTATATATCACGTTGCTACGGACCGTAATATTGCTGGTGGCTTTGCCGGCATGCTCGGAGGCAATTTCGACGCCGATGTCGTTGTTGTAGCTGTAGTTCCGCTCGATAATGCTGTCCTTGCCTCCATCCACATAAATGCCTCCGGCCGAGTTGTCATCGCTCTTGTAAGATGGGTTATTTTGAACAGAATTATTGTACACCCGGTTGCCCTTCACCAGCCCGTTTCGCGCCTGATCGTAAGCGGTATTCGGCGCAGTTCCCTCAAAGCCGATCAGATCAATCCCGATGTTGTCATTATCGTGAATGAGGTTGTCGGTCACCGCAAAGCCATCCACGTTGCCGTTTAAAACGAGAGATTCGCTGGAGCCCAGCACAAGATTGTACAGCTCATTGCCGCTGATCGTAAGGTCGTGAATCGAAGCCGGAGATTTCGTGCCGTAAACAGCGATACCGTGAGCGTCCCGGCCCAGCCGATCTTTGCCGGTCGGAGTGACCGTGTTTTTGATGTCATGGATTTTGTTGTTGGACAGATTAATGAAGCCGCCCGAACCGTGAACATAAATACCTACAGGCACCGTGTTCTTGGAAGCAGTAGTAAAATTGCGGATTTCAAACCCCTGAACAGTAACGTAATTGACATCGGCCAGTTCGATCAGCCCTTCTGTCCCGCTGACCGAAAGTCCGGTGCCATCAATAATGGCGGTCTCCGTCCCATAATTGGTAAATACAATGGAACCCTGCGAAGCGGAGCCAGAGCGAGTAATCTTTAATTTCTGCTTGTACACACCGCCCCGGACGTAAACCGTGCTGCCCGCAGGAGCCACATCGGCCGCGTGCTGCAGCGTCTTCCACGGCGCACCGTTCGTTCCGGCGTTGGAGTCGCTACCGCTCGTGGCCACATAATATTCTGCACTGTCTGCGGAAGCGGCGGGAAGTTGCACATTTCCGGCCACCAGACCAAGCCCGAAAACCATGGCTAAACCTACCAGAAACATTTGCCCGAATTTCTTCATGTTCCTCATCCCCTTTTTTTATTTTTTGTAAATTATACCACAATCACACTAAATCTGTTACGCCTGCAAACGGAGTACAGCCTCGACCGGCTGCGAGCCTCCAGTGCCTCTAATGCCAAGAGTTGGAGAGTAAATGAAGTAGTCTAAGAGTTTATTTTCTCAAGACAAATAAAACACAGCCTACCCTGTCGGCAGACTGCGCATGTTCTTAATCCAAACGAACTAATCCTTTACAAGTCGATTTGAAAGCATCAACATAATAAATGAGAATAAAATGATGACAGCTACCCAGCTCCAAGAGAGTGTCATATTTCCGACCTCGGACGCGGTGTAAATCGCCGTAGGCAGGGTTTGGGTCTGTTCAGGAATATTACCTGCAAGCATCAGCGTAGCGCCAAATTCCCCTAACCCTCGTGCAAACCCGAGAATGTATCCTGAAATGAGGGGTCGGTAGGCAAGGGGCATCGTAATGTGGCGAAACACTTGCCATTCGTTGGCACCTTGCGCACGTGCAGCCTGCTCTACCTCCGGGTCTACAGCTTCAAAGCCTGCTTTAATCGTACGGTAAGCCAGTGGAAAAGCAACAACTACGGCCGCCACCACTGCAGCTCCCCACGTAAATACAATCGTTTGCTGGAACAGACTTTCAAAGACAGTGCCGATCCAGCTTTTCCTTCCCAGCAAAATGAGCAAAATAAAGCCGACAACAGTGGGAGGCAAAACGAGCGGAAGAAGTAGGACGGTCTCGATCACGCTGGTTCCCCTCCGCGGCGTGCAGTTCGCCATCATCCGCGCTACCACAGTAGCTAATAAAAAGACGATGATACTGGCGACAACAGCGACTTTAACAGATACGATAACCGGGGGAAGAAAAGCTGACCAATCCAACGGGACCCCCTCCTTTATCTGTGAATTCTATTTTCCCGTCATTTCTGTAGGAGCTGAAAATCCATCTTTACTGAACACACTCATAGCTTCATCTGTTCGTAGAAAATCAAGAAACTCGCCTGCTTCCTGGCTGTGTTTGGTTGCTTTTACAATGCCTTCAGGATACAGGATGGGTGCATGCAATTCCTCAGGCACTTCCAGTGCTATGACCGTTTTATCGGATGATTTGGCATCCGTCAGATAGACGAGCCCTGCATCGGCGTTGCCTGTCTCAACATAATTCAATACCTGTCTTACGTCCTTGGCGAATACCATCTTGGGTTCCAGCTTGTCCCATAGTCCAGCCTTCGTTAACGATTCTTTGGAATACTGTCCGGCGGGAACGGTAGTAGGCTCCCCAACAGCTACTTTCAGGAAAGAAGGACCCATCAGATCATTGAGCGTAATGCTTTTGTTATCTGTGCTTTTCGCCTTATCTTGCGGAACAACCACAACCAGTTTATTTTGAAGCAGTACGTTATCCTTTTCCACCAATGAAGCATCGGTTAATGCCTTCATTTGCTTCATGCCTGCCGAAATAAATACGTCAGCGGGTGCGCCTTGCTCAATTTGTTTTTGTAATGTACCAGATGAAGCGTAGTTAAAGGTAAGTTTGATATCTGGGTGCTTTTTCTCATACTGGCCCTTGAGCGTATTCAGACTATCTTGAAGACTCGCAGCGGCAGATACGACTAGTTCTGTCTTGGGTGCGGACTGTGCCGACTGTACAGCAGCCGGAGACGAACACCCAGCCAGAACCCATGCCAACAATCCAACGAACGTGAATATGTATCCAAATTTCTTTTTCAACTTGTTCTTCCCCTATCCTATAAATTCCAAAATGAGATGACAAAATGTGATAGCGAAAATAAGGAAGCATTGTACATCTCATAACGGGTCGAATCTATTGGGTCAACCCAAATATTTGTGATAAATTGATCTCGCCTCGGCGATGTCCTTCGTGCCATGAATTAAGACGCGACCATCCTGAAAAAGAACGATTCGATGAGTCCCGATAAAAACGGATACCAGGTATGGATTATGCTCCACTTTGCCCCCCTGACGGGATAACAAACGTGCCGCTTCATTCAGATCACGTACAGCACCCGAAGCCGGGCGGATTTGAACCGTATCTCGTCCGCACAAGACAGCCGTTTTAGCCTGATGCTCTGATTGTAAAAAAGGATACACTGGGTGCTCACCACACGTTGGGCAATCGGCTTTCTTCATGGCGCTGATTTGGATTGCCTGATGCTGATTGTTCCACAGATCGAAAGAAATCAGCTTATTTTGCAAAGCCGAATCGTCCCCAGTGAGCAGTTTCAATGCCTCGGCGCTTTGATAAGCCGCCACCATCTGTACAGCCGGGCTAATTACACCGACCGTATCACAGGTTGCACCGCCGAGCGGTACGGTTCCGAGCAGGCAATGAAGGCACGGTGTCTGCCCCGGCACGATGGTAAAGGTTGTCCCATAACTACCTACGCACGCTCCGTAAATCCAGGGTATTCGGTGCTTGACCGCATAATCGTTCATAAGCAAACGTGTATCGAAATTGTCAGTGGCATCTACGATGAGATCCACCCCTGCTGCGATATCGTCGATTTCCTCCAGCGAGACGTCCCGGACTAGCGCACAAATGTCCACGTCCGAATTGATTTGCTGCAATCGCTTCTGCGCGGCCACTGCCTTGGGGATGTGATTACGGGCATCCGCTTCGTCATAGAGCTGTTGGCGCTGCAAATTACTCCAATCTACATAATCACGGTCTACCAACGTCAGTCGTCCGATGCCCGCTCGCACCAGCATGTCAGCATTGGCAGTGCCCAATGCGCCGGCCCCCACCATCAGCACATGCTTACTACGGATATTTTGCTGGCCTGTCGGTCCAATTTTCGAGAATAATTCCTGTCTAGAATAACGGGCATGAGACGCATGCGCATGTGCTTGTGCAGCAACTTCTATTTTCTGGATTTTGTCCATTTCTGACATCGTTGATTTACGCCTCCATACTTATCCATTGATAGCTACAAGTTGATCAGACAAGCTAAAAGCTTAGATGTCCTCGCCCTTATTCGAAAGCTTTGGGGTATTTTGAGGATTCCAGCCACCCAGCTGATGCCCCTTCCATTCTGAGCCGTCCTCCCACACTTCCTTTTTCCAAATCGGTACGATTTGCTTTAACCGTTCAATGGCATGGCGGCTGGCTTCGTAGCAAGTATCGCGGTGTGCAGCTGAGACAGCAATCACCACACTCGTCTCTCCAATTCTTACCGTGCCAAGCCGATGTGTAATCGCAGTACGTGTGGAAGGCCAACGCTCTGCAATTTCGTCACCAATCTGCTTCATCGTGTTCATGGCCATCGGGACATACGCCTCATATTCAAGCAACACCGTTCGCTGACCTTGCGTAAATTCCCGAGTCGTACCATTAAAGGTCAGCGAGGCGCCATGAGAAGGGTCGAGTACCTTTGAGGTTACTTCATCGGCATCAATCGGGTCGTACGTAATGGCAAATAAACCACATTTTGAAACGACCGTCTCCATCCCGGATGCTGACTGATGAAGAGCAATTGCATCTGATGGAAGCACAAGTTCATCTGGAGAAGCCAACTTTTTATGATGGGTAAAAAAAGAACCTGGCAGTTGTGAAGCCACTTCCGGGTACAGCTCATTCAGCCTTTTTCGAATGTCTGCAATGGTCACCGCTTCCTGTGAAAGTTCTACCGTGATCACATCACCAAGTTGCTCCGCCATATCTGCGAATAGTTGAATACGATATTGCATATGATCTGCCCCCTTGCACCTATTCTATCGAATTCACCTATCCTATTAATAGAATTTACCCTCCTGAAACCGGAGGAATAATCGCAATCTCATCATGTATACTCACGAGGTCCTCAGGAGCGGCGTAGGCTTGATTTCTGGCAATAAAAGAACCCTGCAACTGAGCTGCTGATTCAGGGAAACGCTCGGATAGCAAGTCTTTTAATGCGGCAACGGTCATCGTTTCTTGCTCAGTAGGTACCATAATTATAGGCCCTCCCATCTGTTCCGCAAGTCCAGCAAATACTTGAATATGATAGTTCATTTAACATACCCTCCTTTTGAGTACAGTGACTGCCCACCACATATGTACCAAGAAAAACCAACATGAATGAATACCTCGAAAGGTTTTATTCCATGCTGGTTAACTATGACGGTGTACATTGAAGATTATTATATTATATTTTAGATTCAACCAGTTCATCAATCCGTTCGGTATGCGTATATACATTCAGAGAACGACTGCGTATAAAGCCAACGGTCGTAATCCCCAGATCCTCAGCCAACTCAAGTGCAAGCTCTGTGGGTGCTGACTTGGACAAAACAACTTCACAGCCAATCTTCGCAACCTTCAACAAAATTTCAGACGAAATGCGTCCGCTGAATACTATGATTTTGTCTTGTAATACAATATCGTGTTTTAGGCAATGCCCATAGATTTTATCCAGCGCATTGTGTCGACCGATATCTATTCTGGATAGGATCATCCTGTCTTTATCGCACAGCGCTGCATTATGAACACCACCGGTCTCCTGAAACGTAAGTGCCGAGTTTTGCATTAAATTCATCAAGCGGAAACAATCGTCAAAAGACAGCGTAACATGGGTGTCATTCATTCTTTTTGCCACTTTGGCATCATTTACAAAATAAAAGCCCTGTCTACTTTTTCCGCAGCAGGAGGTAATGTACCTTTTGGAATGAAAGTTTTGATAAAACTCATTCATTCGACGGGTTTTGATATGAACAAAGCCTTCTTGTTCCTGAACCCAAATATCTTCGATATCATCGTACCGTTGAATGACGCCTTCAGAGGCCAAAAAACCTACTGCCATATCCTCCACATACTCCGGTGTACAAACCATGGTAGCAAATTCCTGCTGATTGATTTTGATGGTCACCGGATGCTCCGTCACCACCGTGTCTTCAAAACGCTTGATCTGACCGTCACGATAACGGAGAATCTCACGTTTTACCTCAGCTGGCTTTTCCACGTGCTCCACTCCCTTGTTTCTGACAGGCTGGCTCTCCGGCTCACCCGCCGATGTGTGACATTTCAATTTTAGACGTTGCTTGCTGTGTATGATTCAGCCGTTCCTCTGAATAGCGGTCGGTACGTTCTCTCCAAACACGCTCAATATATGCTTTAATCTCGTCATCGGACTGCTCGGAACGTAGCATCGCGCGAAGCTTGTACCCTTGAGAGGCAAACAGGCACGTGTACAAGGAGCCTTCAGCAGAAATTCTCGCTCGTGTACATGTGGAGCAGAAGGCGTCCGTAACAGACGAAATAATGCCGATTTCCCCGTCTCTGTCCTGATACCTGTAGCGCGTCGCCACCTCACCTTTGTACTGGGGTGCGACAGGCTCTAACGGCATATGCTCGTGAATGGCTTCGATGATCTGCTGCTTGGAAACGACCTGATCCAATTTCCAGCCATTGGTGTTGCCTACATCCATAAACTCAACAAAACGTAAAATATGCTTTTTCTTTTGGAAATAATCGGCCATGGGAACAATATCCTGATCGTTAAAGCCCTTTTGCACGACCATATTTATTTTCACCTGCATCCCTGCTTGATCCGCAGCCTCAATACCATCCAGCACCGCCTTTACGCTGCTTCTGCCCCCGTTCATTTGGCGGAACCGATCATCATCGAGCGAATCCAGACTAACCGTCACTCTCTTCAGTCCCGCCTCTCGCAGTGCTGCAGCATATTTAGGCAAAAATACGCCGTTTGTCGTCATTGCAATATCTTCAACTCCATCGAGTTGAGTTAACGAATGAATAAGCGAGGACAAATTTTTCCTCAGCAACGGCTCACCACCAGTAATACGCAGCTTCGTAACGCCCAGCGAGACAAAAATACGGGAAAGGCGCGTGATTTCCTCAAAGGTCAATATTTTCTCTTTTGGCAAAAACGGATAGTCATGGCCAAATATTTCTTCCGGCATACAATATCGGCACCGAAAATTACATCGGTCTATGACGGATATTCTTAAGTCCCGTAACGGACGATTCCATTGATCGTCGCTCCGGTTCGCCATCCTGTTCACCTCAATCCGTCTTCATTAATAAAACTCTTTACCCTCTAAATTGGAACGGTATTTCCATTCATTTTATACTGAACCAAAAAACCGGCATCACAACAACTTCTTCGCTTATGAATATCGAAGAATCTGCTAAATGCCGGTTAATTTATCTACATCAGGATTTTACGAATCCCACATCATGCGATATAGAAAAATCAAACTAACAAGCGCTGCGACAAATAAAATATACGCGATTCCCACGTACACTCCATTTACGATTGCTCTGAAATAGACTACATTCCTATTGTTAGCAATCCTGGAACGTTTGTCAATGATTTTTCGTTTTCTCAAACGATAATCATTATCAATTAAAAAATTAGTAATGTACCGTTGAACTATCTTAAATTTTACGTTATAGTTACACGAGATGACATGCAGAAAATGACATATCTAAGTTATTCAGAAGTTATTGATATACAGACGGTGCGTACTGTTTGTTATTAATACATATTCAAATGGCGGATTGGCCTCCAGGACCTAGAGCTTGGTCACTACTCCACCATAAACACAAGTGCTGGAACATGAGCACTTGTGTTTATGGTGGAGTTTTTTTATTTCTAATTTTTAAATTTAAAATCTGAAAGGAGCCTGAACCGTGACTGATAGTACGATCAAAATTACATTAAACGGACAGGAACTGAAAACAAAGAGCAGCGCAACGATTCTTGAAGTGATTAACGAAAACAATATCGCCCATCCCCAGCTGTGTTACGTTCCCGAAGTCGATCCGATCCGCACCTGTGACACATGTATCGTGGAAGTGGACGGAAAACTTATGCGTTCTTGCTCGACATTGGCTTCGGATGGAATGAATATTCATTTACATTCGGATCGCGCGAAAGCAGCTCAAACTGAGGCTATGGACCGATTGCTGGAAAATCATCTCCTCTACTGCACCGTGTGCGATAACAACAACGGTAATTGTACTTTGCATAATACAGCAGAGCTTATGGAAATTGAACATCAAAAATATCCGTATCAACCGAAAGTTGACCCGACAGAAGTAGATATGTCTCATCCCTTCTACCGATATGACCCCAATCAATGTATTGCATGCGGCCAATGCGTAGAGGTATGCCAAAACCTTCAGGTCAATGAAACGCTGTCCCTCGACTGGGAGGCTGAACGTCCTCGCGTCATATGGGATGACCGGGTTGCGATTAACGATTCCTCCTGCGTTAGCTGTGGTCAGTGTGTAACCGTCTGTCCATGTAATGCCTTGATGGAGAAATCTATGCTGGGAGAAGCAGGCTTCATGAGTGGCATGAGCAAGGATTTATTGAATCCGATGGTGGATTTAATAAAGGAAGTGGAACCGGGCTATAGTGGGATTTTTGCTATTTCCGAAGCCGAAGCAGCGATGCGTGAAACCCGTACGAAAAAAACGAAAACCGTCTGTACGTTTTGCGGTGTAGGTTGCAGCTTTGAGGTTTGGACCAAGGGCCGCAAAATTTTGAAGGTACAACCTACCTCTGAGGGACCTGTTAACGGTATCTCGACATGCGTAAAAGGAAAATTCGGCTGGGATTTTGTGAACAGCGATCAGCGTCTGACCTCCCCTTTAATCCGTCAAGGTGACGAATTTGTGGAAGCAACCTGGGAAGAAGCACTGAGCCTGATGGCCAGTAAAATGGGAGCTATTCAAGAAACTTACGGCGGCGAAGCACTCGGCTTTATTTCTTCGTCCAAATTTACCAATGAAGAAAACTATTTGATGCAGAAGTTGGCTCGTCAGGTCTTCCAAACGAATAACGTCGATAATTGCTCACGGTATTGCCAATCTCCTGCGTCATGGGGGCTGCAATACACCGGAGGCATCGGTGGGGACAGCGGTACGATTAAAGATATTGCCAAAGCAGGTTTGGTCATGCTGGTCGGTTGCGCGCCGGGAGAAGGTCATCCCGTGCTGGCTACTCGTATCAAACGTGCGCATAAGCTGCACGGTCAAAAGTTAATCTCGGTCGACCTGCGCAAGCATGAAATGGCAGAACGCGCTGATCTGTTCATTCGTCCGAAGCAAGGTACTGATTATGTATGGTTATCCGCTGTAGCCAAATACATCATTGAGCAAAACTGGCATGATGCAAAATTCATTGAAGAGCATGTAAACTTCTATCCTGAATATTTGAAATTGCTAGAGCGATTCACCCTGGACTTTGCCGAACAGGAAACTGGTATTTCCAAAGAGACACTGATTCAGGTAGCGACTATGATTCACGAAGCCGACGGCACTGCCATTTGCTGGGGCATGGGTGTAACGCAAAACATCGCAGGCTCTTACACTTCGATTGCGATTGCCAACCTGCTGCTGGTGACTGGAAACTTTATGCGTCCGGGTGCAGGCGCATATCCGCTTCGCGGACATAACAATGTTCAGGGTGCTGCCGATATGGGTACGATGCCGGATATTTTCCCGGGCTATCAGCCCGTGACGAACGATGTCATTCGTGCCAAGTTTGAAGCGGCCTACGGCGTACAAATCCCAGGTCAACGCGGACTGGACAACATTCAGATGCTAGAAGCCATTGAAGCAGGTAAGCTCAAAGCGATGTATATCGCTGGAGAAGAGATGGCATGGGTGGATGCCGACTCCAACCATACCCAAGAAATGCTGGCGAATTTGGATTTCCTTGTCGTTCAGGATGTATTTCTGAGCAAGACAGCTGAATTCGCTGATGTTATTTTGCCAGCCGTACCTTCACTCGAAAAAGACGGAACCTTTACGAACACTGAACGTCGTGTCCAGCGTTTATACGAAGCACTCCGCCCTATGGGAGACAGTAAACCGGATTGGTGGATTTTCAGCCAATTTGCCAAGCATATGGGATTTGATTGGGATTACAGCCATCCAAGTGAAATTTTTGAGGAAATGGCGTCGCTCACTCCATTTTTCTCCCAATGTAATTATGACGTATTGGAAGGCTGGAACAGCTTCCACTGGGGATCGCCGGATGGTAGCAATACACCGCTGCTGCACACCAACGGCTTTAACTTTCCAGATAAAAAAGCGCGTTTGGGACTTTTCGAATATGTACCACCAAAAGAGTACCCTGTTGAATTCGATCTGACCTTAAATAATGGTCGACTGCTCGAACAGTTTCATGAGGGAAATATGACGACCAAATCGGCAGGCATTCAGCTCAAACTCCCAAAAGTATTTGTGGAAGTGTCACCTGAATTGGCTGAGGAGCGCGGAATCAATAATGGATCGCTGGTCCGACTGGAATCCCCTTATGGTGCGGTCAAGCTACGTGTTCTGGTGACAGACCGGGTGCAGGGAACTGAAATTTATGTGCCGATGCACTCTACCAGCCATGATGGTGCGGTCAATCTGTTAACTGGAGGAGCGTTCGATGTGGTCACCCGCACACCGGCCTATAAACAAGCCAAAGTACGGATGCAAATTTTGGAGGTTGACGGTCAAAATCCACTGCCACGTATCAATCCGCGTTACAAAAAGCGTCATCCGCAAAATGGGGTTGAAGTGGACCGTAAGTGGAATCGTCCCGGTTACGTCGATTTGGTGGATCAAAAATAAGGAGGTTGAACCGTGGCTAAGCCTATTTCAATTGTGAGAAAACGCGTTTTGACAGAAGAAGAACGCCAAAAACAAGCGCTGGATCAGCTTACTGCTGATCTGGCGGACAATGGGGCAGCATTGCAGAAGACGCTTGAAATCGTACGCGAGCTGCACGACAGTGGTCTTCTCGAAGCAGCTCAGTCTATGCTAAAAGCCAAAGAAAGCATCGCCAAAATCGCTGTAGGACAAGCGACGCGTAAGCCTGTGACGAACATCATCAATAATCTCATGGGAGCAGCAGGGATGCTGTCCGAGGTAGACCCCGAGCTGATGAAAAAGTTGACAAACAGCGTTACCAATGGCCTGAACGAAGCCGAAGAACATCTAAAGCAGAATAAAAAGACTCGTCTGCGCGATCTTATGAAGGCGATGAATGATCCAGATGTAAACCGGGCAATGGGATTTGGCATTCATTTTCTCAAAGGAGTGGGAAGAAGTTTGTCTGATAAATAACTCATAGAGCGTGAAGGTGGAAGACTAGTAACAACAGGCAATAAAAAGAGCTGGCTCCGAAAACGGGGGCAGCTCTTTTTATTTATTTTTTATCCACCTGCAATAGCGTCACCGTTTTAAGAGAAACGGCATCTTTTATTTGCTCCTCTGCGATGACCTTGAGCTTAAGCAAACTGGCAATCTTCGACGTATCCGGCTTGGAAAACAAGCGCCATAGCTGCGGATCAGGCAGTGAATCATACAGCTTTGTATGATCGTATTCCTTACGGTGCTGTTGCACAATCTTGACTCGGTAGTTGCCAATTTCCCAATCTGACACCTCCTGCTGCGCACAATGAGCGGTAATGTCATTACGCAAATCAGTCAGTTCACCTTCAATTTCTTTTTGCTTTTGCTTTAACTGGTAGTAGCGACGCACCTTGTTTTCCAATCCCATCACGCTCCTCTACTTACATATGTATGTTTGCAGAAGCGTTTTAGGACAAGTTTTATCATGTTGGGATGGAAGGTGTATCTATAACTGTAACAGCATTTCCCGGGTAATGGTAACGTCGACCAATTGAACCCTCATTACTTAAACTTTATTTCAGGATTTTGCAAAATCCTCATTTAGGTACATTCGCCCCTGGATTTACAGGCCCTGCTCCTTGGGATTTCCCCTTACGCTTCATATAATTGGCCCAGTATGCCGTCAGAATAGGTACCAAAATCGAGGTCACAATAACCGAAGCAGCAACTAAGGCCGTTGCAGATTGCGCAACAGGCAGGAACTCAGGCTTGATATTGGCGACAATCACTGGATTGGCTACTGCTGCTCCTGCTGTACTAGAGGCTGCAATTCCTGCTGTACCGTTGCCACCACCGATATATTTGTCCGCCAAAATCAGTGGAATACCTGTAACGATAATGACAAAAATACCCAATAAAATACCAAGCATACCTGTCTGGACAATGACACTCAGGTCAATGGAACAACCAAGTGCAAAACCGAAAAATGGAATCAAAGCTTGCGTTGCGTTCCCAAAATATTTTCGGAAATCATGATCCAGATTGCCCAACATAAAGCCGACCAAAAATGGTAATACCGCCCCCACAAAGGTCTGCGGTTCAAAAACGGCCAGCCCGGTGCTACCCAAAATAATCATGGTCACCAACGGACCCGATTCCAGTGACATCAATACAAATGCTCCTGCCTCTTCCTTGGAGCCATACTGCTGCATAATAGAGGCGTATAACCCGCCGTTCGTCATATCCATAGCCGAGATCAGCGCCAGCACCGACAAACCTGCAAATAGCCCACTTTCTATACCACCAACAGGCAGCAATCTGGATGCAATGATCGCCACTACCCACGCAACCGCGATTTTGGTCAATACGAGCGTTCCTGATTTACGCAATACAGTACCCGTCGCTCGTACATCTATGGAAGCACCCATACAAAAAAACCACACTGCCAAGATGGGTACCGTACCTGTCATCAGCCCCTTGGTAAAAGATCCAAAATAGTCGCCTGCCCATGGAGTAAATGTATGAAAAAGTGCGCCAATAAACAGCGGCACCAGCATAATGCCCCCTGGAATTTTATCAATGTTTTGTTTGATTTTCATAACTTCGTTCAACCCTTTCGTTTTTGCCAATGCAAAAACAAGGCCGTGTTACTTGCGGCTCAAGCCGAGCTCGGGAATCAGTCTCGCGAAGGTATCGTGACTCTCCTTCAGTTGCCGCGCGAATGCCTCTGCATCCTGGACACGCAATCCCAACCCATGCTTACGCATTTCCTCCCTGAATTCCTCGTCTTTCGTCCCCTTGATCAGTGCATCCGTCAGCGTTTGAGCAACTTCATCCGGTGTATCCTTGGGTACAGCCAGCCCTCTCCAAGTGCCAATAAAATGTACACGCAACCCAGTGGCTTGCTGTAGTGTCGGCGCTTTTGGAAACGCTTCCGAAATAGTGTCTGCCTGGATCGCCAGTATGCGAAGTTTCCCTTCGTCCACGTATTTCTTCACTTCTGCGGGACTGACGGGTACAGCATCCACAAATCCGCTCATTAAAGCGGAGACGGCTGGGCCTGCTCCCTCATAAGGGATATGGGTAAAGCGGACTCCGCTTTTCTGCTCCAGCATCGCGGCAGCAAGGTGCCATATGCTCCCTGTGCCTGCATTCCCCATTTTGAGCTTGCCGGGATGTGCCCCAGCATCCTCCAGAAATGCCTCCGCTGTCTTCCATGGTGCATCCGCCCGGACCGTAATGGCGGAAGGGTCCATATTGGTTTGAAGCAGCGGCTTAAATCGCTCATAGGTGAGCGGTAGCAGTCCCAAATGAGGCAACGTAGTCAGCTCAGCGACCAGATACGTTACGGTATAACCGTCCGCCTGCGCCTCAGCCCCTTCCATCAGCCCGACAGAACCGCCTCCTCCCGTTCGATTAACGACGATGATCGGCTGACCGAGATGCTTTTCGGCGGCTTTTGCCAACGCTCTCGCGGTAATATCCGTACCGCCCCCCGCCGCATAAGGAACGACGAGTGTTATTGGCTTCGTAGGAAATATACGGCTGTGATCCTGCAGGGTATGGTGATCCACATATTCACTGATACTCAAGGCAGAAAGCATAGCTACTCCCGCCGCAACCAGCACATATTTTTGCCATGGCTTTTTCTTCATTACGCTTCCTCTTCTCCAAAAATGAACTGGGCCCGTCATGCGCCCGTTTTCACCTCCAACGTTTTCGGTCTTGTTGTTTGCGTTTACATGAAGTCAATGTACCGCAACGTGGAGGGCTACAGCTATCGCTTAATCTTCGTATTTATCTTCTATTTCGCCAAAGTATCGACCTTTTGACCGATCTGCATATTCATTGGAAGATTTGCTGATTTGTCTGAATTTCCCTGGGGTCACTTGTTTGTGCTTGCGGAATACCCGAATAAAGCTGTTCTCATTTCGATATCCGACCTGTTCTGCAATTTCACCGATTTTCAAATGGGTTTCACATAGTAATGTGCATGCCTTTTTTACGCGTAATCCAGTCAAATAATCATAAACGGTGGTCCCTGTTTCTTCCTTGAACATGCTGCTCACCGAGGACACGCTCATGTGAACATGATCCGCAATTTCCTGAAGCCCGATGTTCAAATGCAAATGATGTTCCATATATTCAATCATCTCTTGTACACGCACAAAATCTTTGGACTGGATACGTCCGTTCCATTTTTCTTCAATATCAGTCAACATCATGACCAGCAATGCCTCAATGTCTTGAAGGTCTAGCGTCAGAATCTGATTCCAGTGGTAATCAGCAAGCTGATCCGGCGGCATCACACTCTGAGTGACACACCATTTTAGCAAATCTTCCAGCAATTCATGAACAAACAAGTAGACCTGGGCTGGAGATGTTCTGTGGAATCGAAGTTCTTCTACCCAGTGGCTGATTAGCTTTACACTTGCACCAGGTTCCTGTGCCTCCAGGGCACGAATTATTTCCACACGCCGATTGTTCAGCAATGTTGAATCCTGAATCTGCTCCTTTGACTGTTCATCCACTGTGTTATCCTTTTTCACACTTATCCTGCTGTCTATATTCGTATATGAACGTCCATACCCCTCATACAAACGCAAATTAAGGGCCTCTTTTCCTTTTATAAAAGACGCCCGTGTCTCTTGAATATCCGTGACCATATGACCAATCCCTATAGAAATAGTCAAAGGAAGATACTCACCGACAACCTGAATCAGCCTATCCACGCTTTTCTGAAGCAAAATGCTCTCTTGGAGGTCAGTCACTGTACCAACTTCATTCGAATTCTCACTGAACTGTAACAGCACAATAAAACCACTTTCCTCCTCCGGCGAGCATACTGCTTTCCAGTGAGGTTCGAGCAACTCTAGCAAAATGTTGTTCAGCGCATACTTGAGCAGCATTTTATCCTCTTCTGGAAAGCTTGCGGCCCACGTAGAGTACCGGTCGATGGACACGATCATGACAAACAAAGAATTACCGTCCCAATCGGAAAAATACTGTTCCCATTTCATACGCATTTCCTGTATGCCCATTCTACGCTGGATGACATCTTCCATATATTTGGAACGCAGCTCCGGCAGACTTCGCTCTACCACCAATGATTTGCGATGAAACTCTCCAACCAGTTTACTAATCACAGGTTCCAGGTCATACAATCCTCCTTGGCGCGTTCCCTTATTGCCCGAATTCAACAGGCTATTAATTTTTTTCATAGGGCGAAAAGCTGCATAATTATAATAGTAAACTGCTGAGCACCCAGCCAGTATGGAGATAAAGGCCAGCCATAGCATCATATTGCGCGCCAGCTTTACATTTTTCAGCAGCTTGTCCATCGGAACGAGCGATACTAGACGCCAGCCCGTTACATCAGAAAAGGTTTGATTCGCCATATATTCCATGTCCCCTATCTCCACATAAGCATAGGGACTCACATCCAGTTCTTTCAAAACCCTGCCCATATCATTTAAGGGTAAGGACGATCTCAGCTTGGGATAGATCAACTCGCCCTCCAGATCGTACACGTATTGCGAGTTGGATAAATGAATATATAGCTTGGAGAAAAAACGGTCGTAATCCAGATTGATTAGCACCGCACCCATGACCTGACCATTCTCTACTATAGGCCTGGCCAGCGAGAGTAGCTCTACCGTCCCCTGCTCACGATCGGTGCCGTACCATCTCCGCTTAATTAACAACGGCTTTTTTTGAATGTCCTGAATCCAGGGAACCCATGTAGTATCCGGTGCCTGCTTCCAATCAGCCATGTAACCATAATTGCTGGATACCAGAGCATGATTGTCCAAAGAAATAACTTCAACCGAATAAATTTCTTCGTGTGAAGAAAGGGTTTTCAAGTATTTCTGAAGCCGATCTATGACGGAGGCGTTGTCTGGCAGCGATTTCCCATCTCTTTGGACACGCACAAAAGCCTCTACGTCCGGATGATATGCTGCGTCCAGCGCCTTGTTATCAGACTCACGAAAAGCCCGATTGGTCACATCCAGATTGATTTGCAATAATTCTATATTGGGTGTGTTCAGCTCGGTATCCAAACCTTCACGGTATCCTGAATACGATAGTAAGCCGATCACGCTAATCACAAGCGACACGCACAGAGTGAGCAGTAGAATCAGTCTTGTCTGTTTATTTTTCAGTATCAATCGAAGCTTAAGTCGCAACATTCCCGTAACTTCATCCTTCCGGACTTCGTTGTCCATCTTCCTCTTGCCAATATACGTGGTGACATATTCTCCCTAAATCTATTTGACGTAAGAGTCGGAATTCCCTGCCTATGTATATCAAACTTAATATAAGTCACATCATTAAAATAAAAAAAGAAGAAGCCTCCCTGTACTGTACAAGTTAGAACTTCTTCTTTGGCACTGCTTATATTCATTATTCAGCAAAAACAGATACTCGCTCCACAGGTTTTAGCTTGTCTTTTCCACCTGAAAACGATCTAGCTCCCGCTGCATTTCCTCGCGAATCTGACGAAGCTCTTTTACCTTCTCAGCCGATTCCTCAAATGAACGCTTCTGCTCCACCGTGGAAGCCGTAATCTCTTCACTGCCTGCGGCGGATTGCTGAGTGATTGCGCTGATATTTTCGATAGCTTGCTGCACCTGTACGCTCAGTTCACGCGATACATTCATGTCCGTTGATAGCTTGCTGACTTGGCCGGCAATTTGCTGCACTTTGCCACTAATCTCTGTAAACGATGCTCCGGTCGAGGAGGTTGCCTTCTCCTGCTCACGGAACAGCTCCTGACTTTGCGCCACAGAAGTCTTCACCTTATCCATAGCCTGCGTGATACTGTCAACAGCGGTATAAATTTTCTTTACCGCAGACTCTGATTGATTCGCCAGCTTTTTCACTTCATTGGCAACAACAGCAAAACCTTTTCCTGCTTCACCTGCACGTGCAGCTTTAATAGAAGCATTCAAGGACAACAGCGATGTTTGGCTGGCAATTTCGGAGACGTATCCAGTCATGGTTGTAATCTCGGCTGCATTAGCCTCCAGCTCCTTGACCGTCTGCTCCACTTCGGACATGGCTGAACGATTTTCTGCAACAATACGCAGTTGATCGCTCATGACCCGCGTACCCTGCTCAATGACACGCAAAGCATCCTCACTATACGCAGTCGATTGAGTGGTCTCCAGCAGATTCGATTCAAACTTTTGCTGCATTTCATCCACAACGCCAACTGTCGACGACAGATCCTCAGCAATTTTCTGACTGCTTATTGCCAGCTCCTCTGTTGACGTGCTTACTTGTGTCACAATTTCCTTCATGGCCTCATTATGCTGATCAATATCCCGAGCCATCAGATCGACACGATTACCCGCCTGATCAATGGATAGCACAATGTTGCGCAAGTTCCCGATCATGACTCGGAACGATTCATTGAGCTCGTCCAGCTCATCGCGTCCCTTGGTTTGGGCAAGCTGTACCGTCAAATTCCCCTCGGCAATTTGCTTCGCGGCATCCGTTAACTTGCGTGTTCTAAGAGCAAGCTGCCTGGAGGTATATGTATTATATAGCCCAACCGCCACCAGAAGTATAACTGCACCTGCCAAGGCCAATTGCCAAGTAAAACGAATGCTCTTGGTCAAATCTTCTGTGTATTGGTCATAACGCGCCTTGGTCAGTAGATCCAGCATAAATACATCGTTCTGAATCCCTTGGGCACGCATGGCCTCTCGCTTGGACTCTGGGCTGTTTTGGGTACTCATTGCTTTCTCCGTTGCTACTTTCAATTGGCTGAATTTTGTTTTAATCGTATTCAGTCGTTTTTGCTGTTCTTCGGTCTGCATCATGCCCTGTGAAAGCAAAGTAATCGTCTTTTCAGACTGAGTCAGTTGATTTTGCACATCGGCTTTGTTGCTCTCCGTCATGGAAGCTGAATAATTTTGCAGTGCCTGCCCTGACTGAATCAAATAGGCATTGAGCTGCTGTACATTCAACATAGCCGGAACCAGATTGCTACTTTGCGAGTTAATACGAATTAATTCAAAAATGATAAATGCCACTAAAGCCAGGCAAGCGATCAAGGAAATCATCGCGTTCAGCACCAGTTTACCTTGCAGTTTCATCAGCTTTCATCCTCCGTTTGCGAAAATTTATTGGGTGGGAACAGTCAGTGTGCCGGATTTGATTTTTTCCTTTAAATCATCCAACAACTTTTGCTGATCCGGACTCAGTGTCACGACACGAATAGGCGCCAAACCTACACCATCTTCCGCAAGACCAAACACCATATCCTTCTCCGTAAATTTTCTTTGATGATCTGCAAAGCCTTTGACTGCTGTATAAATGGCAATGTCTACATTTTTAAACATCGAGGTCACTACCGCTTTTTCCGCAATAAAAAACTGGTCGCTATCGACCCCGATGGCGAATTTTTGCTGCTTCTGTGCTTCTTGTAGCGCACCCACACCCGTAAGGCCTGCGGCTGCATAGATAACGTCAATCTGATCGTTATTGATCATGTCATCTGCAATTTGCGTCCCCAGCTCTGGCTTTCCAAAATCGCCTGCATACGTAGCGGTGACTTTGGCATCAGGCTTGACTGAGTGAACCCCTGCGCTATATCCAATTTCAAACTTTTTCAACAAAGGAGATTCCACACCTCCGAGAAAACCCACCTGTTCGGTACGACTCGTCAACCCTGCAATGACTCCGGCCATAAAACTGCCTTCTTCTTCTTTAAAGGTAATAGAAGCCACATTCGGTAAATTTGATTTCTCATCCACGATTAAAAATTTACGGTCTGGATATTTTTTGGCAATAGATTCCAGACTGTCCTTCACCATGTAACCTAATCCAACGATTAAATCAGCCTTTTCTTGAGCAAGCTGCTCAAAAGCCGCATCATACGTCTTGGTCTCCGTTATTTCCCGGTATTCAAAAACAATCTTCCCCTCATCCCGTGCCTTGACCAAACCTCGAAAAGCCGCGTCGCTGTAAGACTGATCACCCAAACCAATATCTGACAGTACGATTCCCACCTTAATGGGCTGAGCCTTGGTTTGTGCTGCCGATTGCCCACATGCACTTAGCAATAATGCAAGGATTGTGACAATGGGAATCCACCTAACATTTAATAGTACTGCTCGCTTCTTCATGACATATCACCTCAGCATAATTTGGAAATCCCCAACATCTTTATATCGGTTAAAAAAGCATATTCTTTCATAAGGATTTCTGTAAATTCATTTCCACTATTTTGTTATGAGAAAATTAAGAAAGGGACTGATTACTGGGCTTCGATCTCGTTGCCAGTCGTTCAGTCCCTTTATGATTATCTTCCACTCCATTTGGAAGCAATCACTTCGGTTTTACTTTCTATGAGATCCATGACTTCCTCGCGGCGTTTCGTCTTGAATAAATCAATCATGTCGATCAAGTCGTTGCGGTCTAATAATTTAACCCCGTTGACAGCAGCAAGTGTTTTACAGGATTCCGTATAACGGCCGGAGGTGATGACGATAGACTTGTCGGCCGCATAATAACGCATAGAGGTGTAAATTTCCTGTACTGCTCCCAAGCCCACCGGATGTTGTACGCCATAACGTTTGGCCTGTATGACAACTCTGACGCCTTCACGGTCTGTAAAAACCAGATCCGCTCCAAAATCCCGGCTACTGGTTGTTTTATAGATGTCCTTATAGCCAAGTGCAGATAACAACCGTTGCAAATAAAGCTCAAATTCCGAGCCATCCTCCATACGATCTATATCCTGAATTCCAATTTTGCGTGGGTCCAGATCACGTAAAATCCGATTTCTGCGACCACGTATCAGTCCTCTGATGATGAGCGCAAACAACACTAAAAGTACAATGAGTCCTATTCCTAATTCCTTGTATGCCAATAATTTCTCTAGCAACATCCAACTCTCCCTTTTCTACCATAAGCGTAGCCGTATCATCCTTAACAGGGAACTCCCCTATGCACGCTGACTCCCCTATTACATCTCTCTTTATCACATAACAATAGCCCCGCCAGATTCGACGGGGCTATCTTCGTCTTGCCTCAAAGCTGTCTAAATTCCATACT
This sequence comes from Paenibacillus sp. FSL L8-0158, assembly GCF_038592965.1. Lineage (GTDB taxonomy): Bacteria > Bacillota > Bacilli > Paenibacillales > Paenibacillaceae > Paenibacillus > Paenibacillus polymyxa_D. The sequence goes on from NZ_CP151949.1 coordinate 3,977,171, forward strand.
CCGCATCATTATTCGCGATTCAGCAAAGATTCTCCGGCAATACCAGGCTGAGTCATTTGGTACGGGTCCAATATAATGTCCAACTCTTCCTCGGTCAGTACATTATACAGCAGGCACAGCTCGCGCACCGATTTCCCAGTCGTAATTGCTTCGCGGGCAATACGTGATACTACCTCATATCCAAGGTGGGGGTTGAGTGCTGTAATAATACCTACACTGTTCTCCACATATTCACGGCACCGCTCCACATTTGCTTCAATTCCTTCTACACAATGTATACGGAAAACGTGGAAGCCCTGCTTCATAATTTCTAGCGATTGCAGCAGATTGTAGACAAGCACAGGCTCCATCACGTTCAGCTCCAGCTGACCCGCCTCTGAAGCCAGGCAGATCGTATGATCATTACCAATGACCTGAAAAGCAATTTGGTTAATGACCTCACACATCACCGGATTTACCTTGCCTGGCATAATGGATGACCCTGGCTGACGAGCAGGCAGACTCAGTTCTCCCAGACCTGCACGAGGTCCGGAAGCCATTAAGCGGATGTCATTTGCCACCTTAGACATATTCATCATACAAATTTTCAAGGCGGCAGACACTTCAGTATAAGCATCCGTATTTTGTGTAGCATCTACAAGATTTTCGTCAGCTTCCACAGGGAAGCCACTGACGTCTGCCAGTACCTCTGCGACACGCTGAATATAACGACGGTCTGCATTCAGGCCAGTACCCACCGCAGTTGCACCCATATTAATCGTTAGCAGGTGCTGCTTGGTCGCACGCACGCGTCCGATATCACGACCCAGCACACGCGCATAAGCCTGAAACTCCTGTCCTAATCGGATTGGCACTGCATCCTGCAAGTGGGTTCTACCCATCTTAATCACACTATCAAACTCATTGGCCTTGCGGGAAAATGCTTCCTGAAGCTCACTCATGGTAGCCAACAGCTTATCAATCATGCTTAATACAGCCAAGTGTACGGCTGTAGGAAAAGCATCGTTCGTCGATTGCGCCATATTAACATGATTATTAGGACTGATCTCCTGATAATCTCCGCGTTGCTTGCCAATCAGCTCCAACGCGCGGTTCGCAATCACTTCATTTGTATTCATATTAATGGACGTGCCTGCGCCGCCCTGAATTGGATCGACGATGAAATGATCATGCAACTGTCCTTGTATAATCTCATCAGCAGCCTGAATAATGGCCTCTGCTTTGGAGCGGTGTAAACGGGTTAGTTCCATATTTACCGTCGCTGCTCCCTTTTTCACGATCGCCATGGCTTTAATCAACTCAGGGTGCAGTCGTTGGCCTGTAATTGGAAAATTTTCTTTTGCCCTCAGCGTTTGTACACCGTAATAGGCATCTGATGGTACTTCCTTGGTACCTAAAAAATCATGCTCCAACCTCATATTCTCTGATTCCTCCGCTGTGTTTGCTACGTTCTTCAATTCAGTACAGCCAAATTGACATAAAAAGACCTGTTCTGATCCCTCTTCATTATACTTTCCGATTCCCGTGCTTTACCAGTCGAATAAACGCGGAAAAAGGTTATGTAATCCTATGACAAGTTATGATTACCCGTATATACCACGGTTATTCGGCAAATGCTCAGCTATGACTGGAATACGGATTTAATGGCTTATAATAATATCGGGTGGCATGCAGTTGACCATCGGCTGATTGAGCATAACCCGGAATAACACCAGCTTCCACGAACCCGATCGACTCGTATAGTCCATTGGAGGGATCACCCACCCGCGTATCTAGCACCAGTAACGTTCTATCCTGACTTAGTGCCTCTTCTTCCGCTGTCTTCATTAACTGACGTGCGATCCCAAGCCTGCGCCCGGACGGATGTACCATAAGCTTTGCAATTTCCGCACGATGAATAGCGTTAGCTTTTTGAGCCAAATGAAGCTGGACCGTCCCTACAGGTACTTCGTCCTTCTCTGCAATCCACAGAACTACGCCATCCTCAAGTACATTGTTCCAATAAGCTGCTGCTTCCTGATAACCTAATGGAGGTAAGAAACCTATAGATGCACCGTCTGCAACCACGTCGATTAACAGTCGACTCAGTGAATCTGTCAGGGCTTCGTTCAGAGCTTGAACAGGGTAAACTCTCACTTCGTTAGACATTGTGATTCCTCCCGGTGAGTTCGATAACATACAATAAAGAAAGTAAACTATCTTTTTAGGATAGCTTACTTTCCATGGTACTTTGTTTACTACTTAATCACCCTTACTTCTATTACTGCTCTGCCATATAAAAGAACTCCCACAAATGACCATCCAAATCCTGAAAGCTCCATCCATACATAAAACCATGATCTTGAGGTTCATTCGAGGGCTTGCCGCCTGCTTCCAAAGCCTTACGAACGATCTCGTCCACCTTTTCTCGGCTCTCCACCGATAGAGCAACAATCGCTTCTGTGCTTTTCGTGGCATCTGAAATTTCCTTTGTCGTGAACGCTTTAAAACGTTCTTCAACCAATAGCATGACAAAAATATGCTCACTAACAACCATGCAGGTTGCATGTTCATCAGTGAACTGAGCGTTAAATTCAAATCCAATTGTAGTGAAAAAATCAATGGAGTGCTGTAGGTTTTTAACTGGTAAATTCACAAAAATTTGTTTAGCTGTTACTCCCACGATGCTTCACCTCTTCATTCTACTTTATCATACGACTTCTCCACAAAAGATAACTTAACTATCTCACAAAGTCAATCAATCTGACATTTGTAATCAAACTAATAACTCTTACCTTATCCCTTAGCTTTACACCAAGAATAGGCTTGTACAACAAGATGGCTTCAGATGTTTTTCCATCCTGATCCACTTGATCATCCACTCTTGGATTTAGAAGCTGTTCCCTTCCCCAATTTCGCCATGATTACGCTTACAAACATATCCTATATTTAAGATACCACAAATTAGCCAATTTAGTACTTAAATTATGTAAAAATGAATTCTTCTTGTCGTAGCATAATCAGATCATATTATTGTAAACTTGTTCTAATACAGAAAAAGGTGGCACACACGCTATGGAGCATTTGCTTAACGATCAGGTCAAAAATATTCAAATCAGCGGCATCCGCAAAATCGCAAATAAAGTTGCCGCATTACCCGGAACGCTCTCCTTAACGATTGGACAGCCGGATTTCCCTACCCCTGCGCATATAATGGAAGCTGCCCATCGGGCGATTGATGAAGGCCGGACCACTTATACACCTAATCCGGGACTGCCGGAATTACGAGAAGCCGCAACGGCGTTTGTAGCCCGTAAATACGGCCTAAATTACCGTGGACAGGATGAGGTTATCGTAACGAACGGAGCCAGCGAAGCGCTGGATATTACCTTACGCACGATTTTGTCCCCCGGCGATGAAGTTGTTCTACCTGTCCCGATCTACCCAGGGTACGAGCCATTAATCCGTTTGTCAGGCGGCGTTCCTGTGTTTGCCGATACTCGGAACAGCGGCTTCAAGCTAACGGCCGAGGTGCTGGAGCCTTACCTGACCGAACGGACAAAAGCTGTCATTCTCGGATATCCTTCGAATCCAACCGGACGAGTGATGAGCCGTGAAGAACTGGAAGCGGTCGCGGATTTACTGAAGGAGCGCGATCTGTTTATCATTTCGGATGAAATATACAGCGAACTGATTTATGATACCCCCCACGTGTCCATTGCAACTTTATCAGGTATGCGGGAGCGTACCATCGTCATCAACGGTTTGTCCAAATCACATTCCATGACGGGCTGGCGTATTGGTTTTACGCTCGCACCCGCTGAAATTACACAGCACATGGTCAAAGTCCATCAGTACAACGTAACCTGTGCTAGCTCAATTAGCCAATATGCAGCACTGGAAGCACTGACCGTCGGGGTGGATGATGCACTTCCGATGCGCGAGGAGTACCGCCGACGTCGCGACTATGTACACGGAAGACTGACTGATATGGGAATTCCACTGGAGAAGCCTGAGGGAGCCTTTTATCTTTTTCCTTCCATCGCCCATTTTGGATTAAGCTCGATGGATTTTACCTTGAAGCTGCTGGAAGAGCATGGAGTGGCTGTCGTACCTGGAGATGCCTTTTCTTCCTATGGCGAAGGATACATTCGCTTGTCCTATGCTTACGGACAGGATGTGCTGGAGCAAGGGTTGGATAAAATAGAGAAGTTTGTTAAAGGGTTATAGGGAGTTAAGGTGGGAGGAGGCGCTGCGCAGTCCATTTGATCTTCCGGTCGCTGTTGCTGGGGGATTCTTCAATTGTATAAAACATTTTATAGGTAAGAATCCCACAGCAAAGGCGAACGCTGCCGCTTCACCAGATTCAAATGGCCCGCTTCGCTCACTGCCCGCCTTAAAGTCCCTCATTCCGCTAACATATGTGGGGATGCAGGGGGAAAAACATTACTCACCGCTTTGCGTGGTGAGTAAACAAAACAGGCCCTTAAACCACCTGTACGGGTGGCTCAAGGGCCTGTCTGCTCTCACTACTCCCCCACCACGGTGTGGGATTCATAGTGCGTACTTTAAGCACGGTACAGCGGGAGGGGGCGGAATGGTGCTGGACAAGCGAAGCGGTCGCCTTTAAATTCCGATTTTCACCTTTATGCGGTAATCATAAAAATCGGAATTTAACAGCGATGGTAAGTACCATCCGCCACCGCAGCGACCTTTAAAGCACCACCCCCTAATCCCAACGCCACTCCCCTACTTTAAATGCATTTTGAATTGCAGGAACAATTCGTTATAGTGCGCGAGCATGCGCTTGCCTAGATTGTTGTATACTCCCAGCTTATCTGTAATGTCGGACGGTGGGTAAAAACGCTCGTCGCCAGAGATATCTTCAGGCAACAACTTCCTTCCATCCTTGTTTGGCGTGGAGTATCCTACAAATTCGGCATTTTGAGCGGCTACATCGGGCTGCATCATGAAATTGATGAACTTATGGGCCGCATCCACATGGGTAGCGGTTTTTGGAATAACTATATTATCAAACCACAGGTTGGAGCCTTCATCCGGCACGATGTAATCGAGCTTATCGTTCTCATCCATGATTTCAGACGCATCACCGGACCATACAACCCCGGCAGCAGCTTCCTCGTTTGCCAGCAGCATTTTAATCTCGTCACCAACAACCGCTTTGACATTGGGTGCTAATTTCTCCAACTTCGTCAAAGCCTGCTGCAAATGTGCCTCATTCGTATCATTCAAGGAATAGTGGAGACTGTTCAGCGACATGCCCATAATCTCCCTAGCTCCATCAACCAAAAACAGGTTATTACGTAGCTTCGGGTCCCACAGGCCATCCCAGCTATGAAAATCAATGCCTTTCGTCAGCTCCGGGTTAAACACAATCCCGACTGTACCCCAAAAATACGGAACCGAATATTGGTTATTCGGATCAAACGAAAGGTTTAGATAATGAGAATCTACATGCTTCAAATTCGGCAGTTTGCTATGGTCCAACGGGAGCAACAAGTGCTCCTGCTTCATTTTAGCCAAAGCATATTCCGAGGGAACTGCTACATCAAATGAAGTTCCTCCCTGCTCGATTTTCGTCAGCATCGCCTCATTGGAATCAAAGGTCTGATAAATGACAGTAATCCCCGTCTCCTTCTGAAACCGTTCCAACAACTCAGGGTCAATGTAGTCTCCCCAGTTGTACACCGTCAGTGTGTTGCCACCGGAGTAGCCTTGACTGGAATTCAGCCATGCCGCCACTCCCATCAGCCCAAACGAGATGATGAAAATCGCCAGAAACACGCGCACAAGTGACTTCATCTAGGCACCCCCATTTCTGCCGCAGGCTCTTTTTTACCATTACGATTCGCCTTGCGCATAATAAAGTAGTAACCCACCACCAGCAGCACAGTAAATAGGAAAATGAGCGTGGATAGCGCATTGATGGACAAGGAAACCCCTTGACGGGCACGTGAGTATATTTCCACCGATAAGGTCGAATAGCCACTGCCTGTCACAAAAAAGGTCACCGCAAAATCATCCAGTGAGTACGTTAACGCCATAAAAAAGCCCGCATAAATCCCTGGCTTGATAAAGGGCAAAATCACCTTGGTCAGCACATCCAGCCGGCTGGCACCCAAATCACGAGCGGCATCCACCAGAGATGGACTCATTTCCTGAAGCCGCGGCAAAATCATAATAACCGCAATCGGCACACTAAACGCAATATGGGATAACAAAACGGAGTAGAAACCCAGCTTAATACCGACCATCGTGAACAAAATGAGGAAGGAAGCACCAATAATGACGTCCGGATTCACGATCAGTACATTATTAAGCGACAGCAGCGTATTTTTGACTCGACGGTTCTGCATCTGATGAATAGCCAGCGCACCCATGATGCCAATAATGGTAGCCAATGCAGATGACAGCAAAGCAATCACCAAGGTGTTAATGACAATAATGATCAAGCGAGTGTCCGCAAACACCTCTTTGTAATATTGGAGTGTAAAACCTTCAAACTCATGCATCGTCCCGCCGCTGTTGAAGGAATAGTACATCAAATACAAAATAGGTGCATACAACACGAGAAAAACAATCACCAAATATATATTTCCGAATCGGTTTTTATTTACCATGCCGCACCCCCCGTTTCGTTCCCGAGGTGAGCAGCATAATGATCCCCATCGCCAAAATCAGGAACACGGCAACCGTAGAGCCCATACCCCAATCCTGAGTAACCAGAAAATGCTGCTCTATCGCCGTCCCCAGTGTAATCACACGGTTACCTGCAATCAGGCGGGTAATCATAAACAGCGACAATGCTGGAATAAACACAGCCATACAACCGGATCGCACACCCGCAAGTGTTAACGGGAAAATAACCCTACGAAACGCGGTCCATTTGGAGGCTCCCAAATCACGGGCTGCGTCCAGCAATGAAGGGTTTAACCCTTCCAAGGCATTATAGATGGGCAAAATCATAAAAGGTACAAAAATATAAACCGACACAAACACAAAGCTGGAGCTGGTAAACAATAATTGCTGACCTCCCAACCCAACCATACCTAATACCGCATTCACCGGACCATAGGTTCCGAAAATCCCGATAAAAGCATACGTTTTGAGTAGCAAGTTAATCCAGGTCGGCAAAATAATAAGCAACAGCCACAGCTGCTTATGCTTAGTGCGAGTGAGCAAATATGCTGCCGGGTAAGCAACTAACAGTGAAAATACAGTGATCAGAAATGCATACCAAAACGAGCTAAGCGTCATGCTCAAATAAACAGGTGTCAGAAACTGAGCATAGTTGTTGAATGTGAGATGACCATCCACATCAAATAGTGAATAGTAAAACACAAGTACAACCGGAGCTGCCACGAACAGCACAATCCATAAATAGTAAGGCAGCAGATACGCTGCTCTTGTATTACCGGACATGCTGATCCACCTCTTCATAGGCTTCCAGACGTCGATCAAATTCTTCCTCTGTTTCCCCAAATCGCATCACATGGATCGCTTCCGGGTCAAATCGCAGACCGATTTCACTGCCCAGCTCCGCCTTTTTGGTAGAATGCACGAGCCACTCCTGTCCCGAATCATCATAGCAGCTAATTTCATAGTGAACACCACGGAACAATTGGGTATCTACCTTTACACGCAACTTGCCTTCAGCAACATTCGTAATCTCTAGATCCTCCGGCCGGATCACAATTTCAATGGGTTCGTTCGGACGCAGTCCTCCGTCGACACATTCAAACTGTCGACCGTTGAATTCCACTTGATAATCCGCGATCATCCGGCCTGGGACAATATTGGATTCGCCGATGAAATCAGCAACAAACCGATTAATCGGCTCATCATAAATATCATTAGGCGTACCACTCTGCTCAATCTTACCTTTGTTCATGACAAAAATTTCGTCCGACATGGCCAGCGCTTCCTCCTGATCATGCGTAACGAAAATAAAGGTAATTCCAAGGCGCTGCTGCATTTCGCGCAAAATGTACTGCATTTCTGTTCGCAGCTTTAAATCCAGTGCAGACAATGGTTCATCCAACAAAAGAACATCAGGCTCATTGACGATAGCCCGTGCGATGGCAACACGCTGACGCTGTCCCCCGGACATCTCAGAAATTTCCCGCTCACCGTAGCCTTCCAGATTGACAAAGGACAACGCCTGTGTCACCTTCTCCTGAATGTCCTTTTTGTTCATCTTTTTGATGCGCAGACCAAAGGCTACATTTTCAAATACATTTAGATGCGGAAATAGTGCATAATCTTGAAAAACCGTATTAACCTGCCGTTCATTGGCTGGTACACGATTAATGAGTTTTCCATTCAAATAAATAGAGCCTTCTGTCGGCTCCGCAAAACCTGCAATCATACGCAGAATCGTCGTTTTACCACAGCCGGAAGGCCCCAGCAGTGTATAAAATTTACCACGCTCAATCTCAAAACTGACGTCCGCCAGCACTGGGGGATCGTTGTCATATTGCTTGGTCACCCGTTCAAATCGGATGATGGTTTGCTCTCCCATAACACCCTCCTTCAAAAATTCGACTTCATTCCATTACATTCTTTTCATTAAACATAATTATTCAGGGCGTATCATTTACCCTTGAGACTTCCATGTAAAATAATCTGTCAGCACAGAAATGGCCACACCAATCGCTTCTTCCGCAGGCTCCAGCTTCGCATGATGCAAACCATAAGGCGTATCCACGCCAAGCCAGAACATCAGGCCGGGAATTCGCTCCAGAAAATACCCGAAGTCTTCTCCGGTCATCGCTTCTCCGCATTCAATAAGCTGCACATCCTGCCGATTACGTACCCAGTTCATGAATTCCTCAGTCACCTTGGCCTCATTGTACACTTGCAAATAATTGGAGCCATAATGAATCTCTGCATGACATTCAAATCCAGCTTCCACACCGCGCACCAGCGCTTCAATCCGCGATTTAACCAGCGCCATCGTATCGGCAGACAACGTTCGGATCGTACCCTCCAACCGGGCGGTTTCCGCGATAATATTTTGCTTCGTGCCGCCGCTAACCTTACCCACAGTAATGACCGCTGCATCCAGTGGATTCACATTACGGGCTACAACCGTTTGTAATTGTCCCACCAGTTGGCAAGCAGCCACTACCATATCATTCGCCTTGTGTGGATACGCTGCATGCCCACCCATTCCCTTCAGGTCGATGAAAAGCTCCGACGTATTGGCAAATAGGATGCCCGGGCGAGTCGCAATTGTACCGACAGGATATTCAGGTGCAACATGCAGCGCGACAATTTCATCGGGTATCCAGTCTGCCAGTTCTGTGCTGTCCCGCATAGGCAATGCCCCACCCGGCCCTTCCTCAGCCGGTTGAAACAACACAACCAGGTCATCCTTAATCGGATGGCTTGCAAAGTGAGTAACAATTCCCAATCCAATCGTCATATGTAAATCGTGTCCACAAGCATGCATATAGCCGGGATGGGTCGAACGAAAATCATAACCTGTCTCTTCTTCAATCGGCAAACCGTCCATATCACAACGATATCCATAGCGGCGTTCAGGAGCTGTTCCATGAATGAACACTAATACGCCCGTACGCCATGTACGAATTTCCAGCCGCTCCTGAGGGAGCGTTTCCAAATAATCCAGCAAATATTGTTGTGTTTTGTATTCCTCAAAACCCGGTTCGGGAATTTGGTGTAAATCCCTTCGTATTTGGACAAAAGAACGATAGTCGACCGTACTCATTGCTGCCACGCCTCCTCTTTATAGCTCATCAGCTCTTATCGGGCAAAAGAACAAAAGGACAAAAGCCCGGCGCAGCCGCCGAGCCTTGTCCGTGTGCTTCGTCCCTAAGTTATGCTGTCAGTGCATCATGCTTCTGACAAGGAATCGTTCACCTTTGGTACATAAAAAACCTTTGCCTTCTTATAGAACGCGCAGTTCTTTCAAAATCTCAGTTTTAGATTTGGTCTTATCATCGACCTGTTTGATCACACGTGCAGGTGTACCCGCCACTACGGAGTATTCAGGCACATCTTCAGTTACGACAGCTCCGGCTGCAACAACTGCACCTTTACCAATGCGTACGCCTTCCAATACGACCGAGTTCGCACCGATCAATACATCGTCTTCTACGACAACTGGCTGTGCAGATGGTGGTTCAATGACACCCGCCAGGACAACGCCTGCACCGATGTGACACATGTTACCTACTTTAACACGACCGCCCAGCACAGCATTCATATCAATCATCGTACCTTCACCAATGGTAACACCGATGTTAATCACTGCACCCATCATGATGACTGCGTTGTTACCAATGCCCACCATGTCGCGGATATAGGCGCCTGGCTCAATGCGTGCATTGATGCCTTTCAGATCCAGCATTGGAACAGCGGAGTTACGGCGGTCATTTTCCACCACATAATCTTCTTCTTTAGCGTTTGCGCTATCCAGCACCGGCTTGATATCGGCCCAATCACCAAATACCACACCGCTGTCTCCAGAAATAAAAGCTTGAACATTCTCGCCAAAAGATGCGGAAGCCAATGCTCCTTTTACATATACTTTAACAGGCGTCTTTTTCTTGCTGTTTTTAATCACGTTGATGACTTCTTGTGTATTCATTTCGATGGACATAGTAAATCTAACAACTCCTTCATCGCATCATACGACTTCGCAAGCCGGAATGATCTTATTCTCTCATCCTTTATAGCACAAAAGTGCAGGTCTCGCAATTATAGATTAGACCCTTATAGCTCTAACCTAGCCCTTAAAACAACCATTTTCAGCGGCATGACTGCCTTAAATTCATGATTGTAAGCCGTCGGTCATCCCACATCAAAGTAGGGTTATTTATTAGCTTGCAGGCTCTCCAGCGATGTATAAATGTAGGATTCGAATCCTTCAGCAGGTTCACCTTGTGGAATGTTCACTTTCACGATGAAACCGCCTGTTTTATTTTCTACAACAATATATTGTTGTGTCATCTTCGAACCGCTCGCTTGCAAGAACAGACGGCTGCTGGTCAGCTCTTGAGGGACGGATGCTTTGTCCAGCTTTTGCACCTTGCCGATGGAGGCTAGATCCTTCTCGCCTTCTTTTTGAAGTTCATCCAGATTAAAATCGGAGGGCAGCTTTGTAATTTCAGCATAATAGTTATCATCTACAGCTAAGGCAACACGGTTTTGATCGGGAAACAGAGACATTGGATCAAACACATACAGTGAATATCCCTCTCCTTTTGCCAATGTTGCTGTCTGCTTTTCCTTTTTTCCTTCAAGGGTAAGCTCAAAAGTTTGAGTTTTCGAGCGTTCCCCGCCTACTTGTTGACCAGAACTTCCGTTTTGATTGCTATCTGTTCCAGTCTCTGTCTTTTGTATTTTCGTTAAAGTCAGTTGCTTCGCCGTCGCTTCGCCCTCTACTGCTTTTTCGATATATTCAAACGCTACCGAATCGCCTTCCTTAAGCCCAGCTATTACTGTGTCCAGTCCCTCCCCCAGTTGGAAGGATTGGGCTTCGCCATTGGTTTCAATCTCTACCGTATGCGGGTCAGCAGCTCCATTGTATACACCTGTGCCTTTTTTAACCTCCGACTCAGCGACCGGCTCCGGTTTAACCTGCGTCTGCTGTTGCGTTTGCGGTTGGTCTGCCCCTTGAGGTGCGGTGTTATTGGTTTGCGGTTTCGTTCCACAGGCTGACAGAGCCAGCACTGCCACTACAGTCAGTAGTATGATTGAAAATGTGTTTTGTTTTTTCATAAAATCCACCTCCACTATGATAGACGAGCTTGTGCAGCAAAAGTTCTACGCAGCATCTCACTTAAAATCCTACCTCCCTGCTCCCGTTTATTATATTCTCAGGATTTTGCTAAATCCTAATACCACGGGAATGTCAGGTACGGTATAATGGGCTGTATTAAACCCTATTTTCGAGATACCGTTTTGAAGGAACATAGACGTATTTATTTTCCTCCATACGGATGGAGCTGCCACATGAATCAAGCACACAAAACGTCGTTTTCCTTTGAATTATTGTACATCATAGGTATTATCGCTATTTCGTTCTCCTCGATCTTCGTAAGATGGTCTGAAGCCGAGGTGTCCGTCATCGCTATGTACCGTTTGTACCTAACCAATCTGATCATGCTGCCTTTGGTCTGGAAATACCGCACCGAGCTGTTTAGCCTGACCCGTAAACAGTGGATGCTAATCCTCTGGTCCGGTATTGCGCTGGGGCTGCATTTCTTGCTCTGGATGGGCTCACTGCGACTGACCACCGTTGCAAGCTCTACCGTTATTATGACATTGGAGCCGATCCTTGTCATGCTCGGTTCTTTTTTGTTTTTCCGGACGGGCACGAATCGCGCCATGCTCATCGGAATGGGTATGGCTTTTGTCGGCTCACTGGCCATCGGAGCTGGAGACTTCCATGTCTCGGGACAAGCCCTGCTCGGGGACGCACTGTCCTTCTTGGGTATGGTAGCCGTGTCTATCCATATGCTGATGGGCAAGCATCTGCGCGAGCATTTGAGTGCGTTCGTCTATAATTTTTGGGTTTTCGCCATCGCAGCCACATCACTTGCGCTGTATAATGTGGTCAACACCATTCCTTTTACCGGATACGCTCCACGGGAATGGGGACTGTTCCTGCTGTTAGCCATTGTGCCTACGCTGTTCGGACATTATCTATTTAACTGGCTACTCAAATACATTAACGCCACTGCGGTGTCGATGGCGGTACTCGGTGAGCCCGTTATTTCTTCCCTGCTAGCTTGGGTGCTGCTCGGGGAAAGGCTGTCTGCCTTACAATTTGGTGCAGGCTTTTTCATCTTATTCGGGGTATGGATTTTTATCCGATACGGAGCGGATTTTAAAAAGAAAGTTGTCCATCAAAGTGAGTTGCCTGACACTGAGCATCCCCTGAAGACCAGCTCTTAACTTATTTACCCCATTTTCATAAACCATACTCAATGGATTAAATTTACTTCTAAAAAAAGGAAGGCGGAATTCTCTATGAAATCCATCGTATCCAAACGCTGGCTGCTGGCCCGATTGTATGAGCCGGACATGATCATTGCCGACTGCCGCTCCCTGCTCGGACAAGCCGGGGCGGGACGGACTCAATTTAATGAAGACCATATTCCGGGGGCGGTTCACTTCGATTTGGAAGAAGACCTTACTGCTCCTCTTGGTGAGCATGGGGGTCGCCATCCCTTACCTGATGTGAATACACTTGCTGCACGTCTGAGCCGTGCCGGGATCAACGCATCTTCACGCATCGTCGCTTATGATGACCAAGGCGGTATGATGGCTTCCCGCTTTTGGTGGCTCCTGCGCTATCTGGGGCATGAGCAGGTATATGTGCTGGAAGAAGGCTACAGCGCTTGGAAGGAAGCGAAGTTCCCCGTGACGGCAGACCAGCCGATTCGCATTCCCTCGACCTTTGTAGCAAATGTTCAGCCGCAAATGCTCACAAGTATGCAAGAAGTGCAGCGTGTATCCGAAGATTCTGTTCCTGTTGGCTCCTATATCGGGTTTTCACCTATATTGATCGACTCCAGAGAGCGGCCGCGCTACCTGGGGCTGGAGGAGCCTATAGATCAAGCAGCGGGGCATATCCCCGGTGCAGTGAATTTCTTCTGGAAAGAAGTATTGGACGAAAAAGGCAGCTTTAAAAATGCGGAACAATTGCAGCAGCACTTTGCCGACCTAGATCCAAACGCAGAAATTATCGTGTACTGCGGTTCCGGCGTATCCGCCTGTCCCAATGTACTCGCCTTGAATGAAGCTGGATTTAGCAAGGTCCGTTTATATCCGGGAAGCTGGAGCGACTGGATCAGCTATGAGGGGAATCCGGTGGCGACCGGAGAGGAATAAAAAGTTTCAACGGGTATACAGGTTCAAAAGACAAATACACTGTCCTAAGCGATTAGGCTTACGGCAGTGTATTTGCTTTGTTTAAAAGTACACAAAAAATCAACTTGAGCCGAGTGAAGCAATAAAACGATGTAGTTGAAGTTGCTTGCTTCTTTGAATAGCTTTCAAATCTTTTGAACAACTATATATCTTAATTCATATTCTTTTTGTTGTTTTTCTGCATATGTCAGATTTTCTCTTATGGAACCCTTTTCTAATATATTCAAATCATTAAAATGTTCTATTAAATCTTCTTCAGTAAAAAAGTGAGCATATTTCCCTTCCTTGTATTCATATGTTCCTTCCTCAACTTTCCTACCTATACCATTATTAAAATCGCGATCAGAAAAACACGTAAAATACATCACTCCCTGTTCCTTCAAATGCATCACACAATTCTGTATCAATTTTTTTCGGTCTTCTAACAAAAATAAATGTAATAAATCATAACAATATATGCCGTCATACCTTTTGCTTGTACTAAACTCTAATACCGATTCTTGAATAAAATTAGTTTTTAAATCCCATTCTTTTGCTAGACCTATAGCTGAAGTAGATATCTCCATTCCATCAACCTGAAAATAAGAAGAGAATTCCTTGGTATTTCTTCCATATCCAGCACCAGGAACCAAAATATCATGTACATTATTCTTTTTGAACCAATCTATAGCTTGGGTTACAGTTTGACTTGGTTCACAACCCCAAATCATCCCTTCTTCAGTAAATCTTTTGTTCCAATAATCCCCCATATTATTCACCCGCCTATATAATCACATGGCTTTTCTTTTAAGCTCATCAATCTGTTTTATATGATGTTGATCATGCCAGATAAAATCTCTTAAATATGATATTACAGTAAACTTCCCGTCAGCATATTCTTTAGTAAACTTGTCCTGTTCCAAACTCTCTATACTCTGTAATATCATGTTACGGTACTGAATAGTCATTTTAATTAATTCTTCTTTCGTTTTTGTTTTTCCATATTCAATAGCATCCTGATTAAATTGTTCAAAATCCATATTTGTTAATGTCAGAGGCTTATTGTTCAATATCGGATTTATGGCTGCTTCAAAAAAGTATTTATCCCACAGTAATATATGACTTACGATATCGTGAACTGACCATTTATCTTCGGCAATCTTTATTTGCCAATCCATTTCACGAATCTCAGAAACAAAACGTATCCATTCCTTGAACTCCTCTAGTAACCGCGACTTCTCATTCATGGTATCACGCTCCTTTTTTCAAATTATTCATTGTTCCTTTGCCATTCATCTGCTAAAATCGCATATTGATTTGCATTATGCCAAATGGGTTGTCCTTCTTTTCGCATCAACAAGCGCTCCAATAATCTCCACGATGAAGCGTTTTCTGGATTACACATCGCAATAATCCGATGAGCCTTTAACTCTTCAAATCCATATTGCAATACTCTTCTACTTGCCTCAGTAGCATATCCATTTCCATAGTATCTTTGGTTGAATATGTATCCTATTTCCCATGTTAAAAACTCAAACGGTACGGTTTGATTAAAATAAATGTGTCCTATCAATTTATTGTTTTCTCTTAATACAACTGCCATAAAAATATTGCTTTGCGATCGTTCCAATGTCATCTGCTTACAATCTTCCTCATTACAAACTTCCCCACGTTCATACTTCAATACTTCTTCTATTGATAAGTTAATCATGTAGATCATTCCAATCATCAGATCGAAAATTTCTTATAAGTAATCTTTCTGACTCTAAATCTATCATAATTATCGCCTCTGATACGTTTATTTAGCCTTTGCCTGAATTACTTTTACCGATCATTTAATCCCTCTCCATTGAGAATTTTCTGCATACATTTTTCAACCCTTGACTCCCGAGTTTTAGATTGTTTCGGTGCAGAAAAATACATAATAGAACTACTACGACCTTCTATTCTTCATTCATTCTATCTGCTCGTATCCAGCTCATCTCCTCAATATTTAATAATTCTTTAAACTCTTCTACTAACTGATGCTTAGATTCTAATTGTGTATAGTAATCATTATTCAAAATATCGTCTAATTGTTTTATTCGCTCATTATCTAGTTCAAAAAAACTAAATGTTTCTAGATTGCAATTTGTAAACTGTTTTGCTATTTTCTCATTGTATTCATTAGATCTCAGAACTTCTTCAATTAATTCAGTTCTGATTTTGTCCCCTCTAGGGTCGACATATAAAAATTCAATGTGATCTTCCTCTGGATATCTTTCTTCTGCAAGCTTAATAATTAAAGTATCTAATAACACATATGATATATGAAGACTTGCTATCTCTTGTAAATTGTAAACTACACGGTATCCCCAACAGTGATCTTCAAAATTATAAAAATATAACACTGGGATTTTTTCTGAAATTTGAAATAGACTTTCCGGAATTTCTTCACTTACTTCTGTATCTTTGGTTACGAAAACAAACCATTTGTCATTTAAATCCTCCGCGTATACAGGATCATAATCAAGAACTGCTCTTTTATATTTCAATAGTGATAAGCTTCCTGAAGTCAATTCACTCATTGTTTTGGCTCCTTTTTAGTCATATTTCACTAATACTCTTCAAATTTATATTTTGTTAATTTATTTAATTCGATTACTTGTTCTTTATTAAAATAGCCCACTAGGCAGCTTTGATCTAAAATTGAAATATATAATTCCATGGATTGTTCAGTCTTTATTAACTCATTAAATTTCTTGAATATCTCCATATCCAACCAATCATCATCTACTTTCATTTCCCATCTTATAAGTTCATTCTTATATTCAAAAGAGACCCATGCAGTACTATTCTGAATATCTACGTAATCCGTTATCTTATTTAAATTAAGTTTTGTCATATTCTCTAATCGCATTATTACTCTTGCATAGTCTCCATAGTCCTCAATACATTCCGTATCTAAATACCAAATTTTATCAGATACATTTATAAATTCACCATTCACTTCAACTTCTCCACCTAAAGTAAGTAGTAGCAAGTTGTAGGGATCTTCTTCAAATTCACTTCTTGAGATTTCTTCTAAAAGTAATTCTTTCTTTAAATCTGCATTCATGAAGATACCCAATTCAGAAAGTTTGTTTAGTTGATCTTCAAATATTGTTTTCTTTTTCTTAAATAAACCAGACAACCTAAACACCTTCTTTTTATAGTTTGCATCCCTTTCCTATAACGTTACTATATTCATGAAGCTTGCCAGGGGTTGTCTACTGAAATTCCCCTTCGAAATTCATCCCGCTGACTGAGACACCGTAAGAGTCGCTGCTTGAATATGTTGTTAAATATTGTCTTTTCGTCTTTGAATTAGTGTAGCTTTATTATTTTTCTATTATTCCAAAAGTATTATTAATGACTCTTTCATAGCTTGTCCATTCAAAATAAAAGG
Organism: Paenibacillus sp. FSL L8-0158; assembly: GCF_038592965.1. GTDB lineage: Bacteria > Bacillota > Bacilli > Paenibacillales > Paenibacillaceae > Paenibacillus > Paenibacillus polymyxa_D. The sequence continues at coordinate 3,994,482 of NZ_CP151949.1, forward strand.
GACCTATATTTATTGTTTTGTTCTCATGCTCCAACTTAAAATCCTTCCAAATTACAATGTCTTCTTCTCTGTCAATTTTCACTGAGATATAACCACACTCTTCATCTCCACACCAAGGACATACAAGTATTGGATATCTATAATACATATGTTCATGTGGTTTCTTTAGCAAAAAGTACTGAATCATTTCTTTTTGATAAGCTTCACTCCCCCATCCTAAGGATGGAACCAAATCGTGTTTCTTGAGCATTTGGTAAAGTGATCTTCCATCAATAATTAAATCTGAAAATTTTGTATTTTTATTCCCATCTTGCTCTGGGTCAAATTCATCATATCGGCTGGAAAGTTTAGTTTGTAGAGTATTTATCGTTGTCATTGGTTTCTCCTTGTTGATTATCATATATAGATTTCACTTAACGTTGATGTATTCACAACCCTCACCGACTTAAAGACCGAAGGCCTGGCGTGATGCGCTTAGTCGGTGCAGGCTTGTCCTATCAGTCACTTCCTCGCCTAATGCTTCTTGGACCAATGGTCGACTTGCCTCGGCCCTTAGCGTTGAATGTAATGTTAGGTGAAGCATTGTAACTTCTTTGAATCTGCTTTAATTATTATTTTTCTGATTTGCTCGCTCTTTTATCGTTTTAATTACTCCTCTATATCTTTCTACATCATACTGAAAATTCAAGCCATGCGTAATCATTATGCTCTTTAGATCATCAAATTTATGTATTAATTCTTCTAAAAAATCTATTATTTGGTCCCAAGAGAAAGCAAATTTATTAGAAGTCTTAACGAATTGATCCTTAAAAGGCGATTGCTCAGTTAACCAAAACAATTTATCATCCTCATGACTGACTTCAACATAGTATCCCCCACAACCAAATATGCCGCAAGTACAAGTGAACATAGGATACTTTCCTGGAAAAATTAATGATTTTAAAAATTCATCTTCAACAAACACTTCATCTTCGTCCAACTTATTTCCGTTTATATATAAAGCTATCCTCCAATCAATAACAGGAACCATTCGCCCAGAATGTCTTGTAATATTTTTGTATTCTTTTCTTATGTCAATTTCCATATCTACTGACAGCACATCAAGTCTATTTTCATCTACTTTATTTAAGAATGTTTTCATGGTTTCTCTCCGAACTTGTTGTATAACCACCATATTTCGCCTAATGTTTCTATATTCATGAGCTCCCTCAGGGGTTGCTGTCTGCTCTGTCTTGCAGACCAAGAGCTCTGCAAGACCCGAAGCATGAATATTGTGTTATATGATTGTTACCATCTTTTATGAAATACCTGCAGTCCTTAATTCAGCTTCCATTATTGCAAAGTATACATCCATGGCAATTTAAATAGATGTTATGCTTTTCGCATTTGGGATACCCTCTTGGAATTGTAGGGTTATCATCCCCCTCTTCAATTTCTGACCATTCTATATAATTGTTCATGTCAATATCTTCTTTATTAAATACTTTAATCATTAAGCCAAATTGATTCAAACAATTAACAACCCAATCTTGCCGTGGTTTATAGCTTAATTTCTCCCACCCTAAGCCATCTGCTGCATTTGAAATAGTATCTAGTATAAAATCTTTCTCACTTTCAAAAGAGTCTATAGTCCAAGGCATTTCATCAATATCAAAACCAACTGTTCCTATTCCAACTACAGACTGATCCCTTTGTGCTAGCCAAATAATTAATTCTTTTTCTCGATTCGTTTTAGCTAGTACTGATCCACTAATAGCTAGAACTTCAATAAAGACTGATGTTAATCCATTTGACATACCTATGGGTTCAACTACATCATTTAATTGTTTTGGTAATGAAATGGTGTTCGCCATATTATCCTCCACTCCTTTTTAACTTGGTTTACATGGTGATTTTCATCTAACAACTCTGCATCCATGAACCCCAAAGGGTTTGTCTGCGAAATTCCTCTTCGTAATCCAACTCGCAGACCTAGGCTCCATTGGAGGCGCAGCTTGAATATTATATTTTAAAGGTCACTTCCTTCATTGATTTCCTCAACGTTAATTTTTGTTCAACTCCTTTGTCAGTATTATTTCCAGAGGTTCGTTCTCAAGCATTAAACATCCAGCATCTCTATATCCAAGCTTCCTATAAAAATGTTGAGCTTCTTCATTTGAAAGTGTTGAGGTCATAACCATTTCAAAACCTTTTTGTTTCATTAATTCTTCCCAATAGTGGACAACTTTTTTACCAATACCTGTTCCTCTATACTCCTCATCTATCCATATCATATTCATAAATGGTGTGTTGTCCCAGAAAAATCCGTATCTCATCCAACCTATTTCTTGATTGGATTCTCTAATGATTAGAATTTCATTTTCTTTTATTTTTGCTCTTATCAGTGTCTTATGTATGTGCTTGTCTCTTAACGAGATATACTCATAATCTGATTCAATCGCAAAATCAATCTGCATTGTAAATCCTCCCTTGCACTCTTTTCATTGAATATCTTCTTGATGACACTTAGCACTGATGTAACATAACGTTTGTACATTACATAAGTTTATAAAATCTTTTCAAAAATGTATAAGTCACCTTCTTCTCTAACCTTAGTAAACCCACACTTTGAATAAAGGTGATGATTCTTCACACTCCAGCTAGGAGTATCCAGCCACCATTCAGTACTGTCTGGAAATTCACTTTCAATTTTCTCCATCACCTTCGTTCCGATTCCTTGATTTTTAAAATTCGGATCAATAAAGATCCTTCCTAGATTATGCACTTGATTACATTCTACAAATATCATAGCTCCCCCGATTATTTCTCCATTAAAGAGTACCTTGAAATATTCGCAATTTTGCACCATCTCTTCTTTCCAAATTATGGAGTCATATCCTATGGGCCTAACGGTTTCGTTATTCTTAAAATGCTTTGATTCATCCTCAAAACTGGCCTTTTGTATTTCAGCAAGTTTTTGTGCATCATTTTTTCTAGCTTCTTCTAATGTCAGCACCAAACATACCTCCATTGTCTTTTTATTTTTTTAAGGGTTGTCTGCTGAAATGCCTCCTCGAACTCCATCCCAGCAGGTCAAGGCTCCGTGAGGATTCAATGCTTGAATATTATGTTATCAGAAGTTACCGAACTTCTTCACTATGCATTCAAAATCAATGGGCAAATTTTTTTATCAGCGAACTTTCTTATATGGTCTTTTCCATTTTGTAGTTTGATTATTAGTTCATATGCATCTCTTCGAATTATATTAATCCCATAATTAGCAAAGAGTATATCCATAAAATGACCTCCAGATCTTTCGTGTTCTTTATACTATAGTTTTTAGTACTTTTGAAATCTTATTATTATGTTTTAGTAATTCAAGAATTTCTGATAACGTTTGTGTATAAAGCCTCTAATTAGAGACTCAAATGGACGATGTTGGTTCATTTCCCTCGACACCACAATTCAGCAATTTCCAAAATTGTTCAACCATGACCGATGCCGGATATGGCATCGAACGGGTAATCCACCATTCCAATACCCCTACCGCCGCTGAAATTAAAAATTGCACCGTAATGTCCCTGTTCATTTCCTGATCGAGGTTGATCGAATCCAGATGCTCGCAGAGACTTTGCCGGAACATTGTCTCCATTTGGTTCCGAAAAACCATACTTCCCTTGTTCGTCAGCATTATAGAGTAGAATGAAGCATGCTGCTCCAAATATTCAAACGTGCGCAGTAGTGCGGTTTTGGAAGGGAGATGAAAGAAGTTATCTTCAGACATACAATTGCGTAGTAACTCGTTAATTTGAGCTTCCATGCATTGATCGCGCAGATCGTACTTGTCAGTGAAATGCAAATAAATCGTTCCGCGATTGACATTCGCTTCCTCCGCAATTTGATTGATCGTAATTCTCTCGAATTCCTTATCTGACATCAGCCTCATAAAAGCATCAATAATGGCTTGCCTCGATTTTTGAATACGCCTGTCCATATCCTTCTCCCCTTTGTACCATCCGAAAAAATGAACATTTCGAAGTCCTCTGTTGAAAAATCAACAACCACGCTTGTTTTAACCATTGAATCCATTATACCGCTCTGATACATTCACTTTATAGAATTTATGTTGATGATTCAACATATGTTCAATTCTAGAGAAGCCATAATCATGAAAGCTATTGTTTTACAATCTTTGAGATGAATTTATTCACAAGAATTAGGAGGGTTTAAAAATTGAAACTTACAGGAAACACTATCTTTATTACAGGCGGCGGTTCGGGAATTGGACGTGCGTTAGCAGAAGCTCTCCACAATCTTGGAAATAAAGTTATTGTCGCCGGTCGACGTAAAGAGCGTCTGGAGGAGACGATCAAAGCGAATCCCGGCATGTCCGCAGTGGAATTGAATGTACAAGACCCTGCCAGCATAAAGGCGACCGCCAAGCAGTTAATCAAAGAATACCCGGATGTGAATGTCCTGATTAACAACGCCGGCATCATACAGTCCGATTACGCGGCGGGCGTGATCGATGAGGATGTTTTGGTTTCGACTGTCACTACAAACTTGCTAGGTCCCATTCGGTTGACCTCTGCATTCATCGAGCATTTGAAGTCCAAAGAGGAAGCGGTTGTCATTAACACAACTTCAATACTCGGATTTGTACCGTTAGCGACAACTGCTGTATACTCCGCGACAAAAGCAGCACTTCATACCTATACGCTATCCCAAAGGTACATGCTTAAAGACACATCGGTCAAAGTAATAGAAATTGTGCCCCCATGGGTTCAAAGCAACAACGATGAACCACGCGCGATGCCACTTACTTCATTCATTGATGAAACAATAAAGATACTTGGCACGGATACAGACGAAGTTCTGGTGGAAGAAGCGAAAATGTTTCGAAATAACCCTGGCCGGAACGAAGGTGTTTTTGTGACCCAGCTTAACGATACGATGAATTCTGAACCTCCAAAGTTCCATTGATCCATCTGTAATTCAATTCTCAAAAATTTAGGCGAACATGAAGTAGACACTCAGCTCCGTCTACTCCATGTTCATTTTATTGCAACTTGCTCGTGAAGTAAGAAAAAGCGCCAAGCGGTCACACCCATGTTTACCTCTTAAATAATTTTGTTGATTTCACATAGCGTTTGGGTATTCCTGAAGTTCAAGCAGCCCTTTGTTAGGTGATGTCGGGGACATCCTCGATTTACTAAAAAAATGTTTTCATGATCTTACTTCATTTAAAAATCTTGTTATTATCGGTAGGTCGGGAGGACTTATTTGATTAGGTATCTTGTTTAAATCAAAAAATCGTATATCTTGTACTTCAGCTTCATCACCTTTAATTATTCCACTGTATTCTTTACATATATAAGCTGCAACTACGTTATATACTTCATCTCCATGAGGATATCGATAGTAAAGTTCCGGGCCTGAAAATATATCAAGTAATTCTAACTCTTCAGCTTCTAAGCCTACCTCTTCAAAAAGTTCCCGGCTTGCAACCTCCTTCATATTCTCACCAGGCTCCATTGAACCTCCTGGTAATCCCCATAGACCATTATCAGTTCTTTGTTGCAATAGTAATCGTCCCTCATCATCTATGAGAATCACACATGCTCCTGCCATAATTATAGGTCGGGTACCTACTAACTCTCTTAATTCTCTTATGTAATTCAATATCTTCACGCCCCTTTGAGATCCTCCAACAGACCAACGCTCCGTTAGGAGCCACTGCTTAAACATTATGTTATACGATTGTGCCATCTCTGATTAAGCCACAAAAATAAGTTTATAGAGTCTTTTTAAAAATGTATAAGTCACCTTCTTCTCTAACCTTAGTAAACCCACACTTTGAATAGAAGTGATGATTTTTCACACTCCAGCTAGGAGTATCCAGCCACCATTCAGTGCTGTCTGGAAATTTACTTTCAATTTTCTCCATCACCTTCGTTCCGATTCCTTGATTTTTAAAATTTGGATCAATAAAGATTCTTCCTATATTATGCACTTGATTACATTCTACAAATATCATAGCTCCCCCGATTATTTCTCCATTAAAGAGCACCTTGAAATATTCGCAATTTTGCATCATACCTCCTTGCCAACTTATGGAATCATATCTTATTGGCTCAACGGTTTCGTTATTATTAAAATGCTTTGATTCATCCTCAAAGCTGGCCTTTTGTATTTCAGCAAGTCTTTGTGCATCATTTTTTCTAGCTTTTTCTAATGTCAGCACCAAACATACCTCCTAGTTTTTTATTATTTTATTTTTTCCTTACGCAGGTTTCGTCTAACGATCTTGTATTCACAATCCTCACCACCTTAAAGAGAGCAGAGCGACTGGCTGCGATGCAGTTAGGTGGTGTAGGGTTGTCAGCCTGATACGATTTCTTCGAAATGCCTCCAGCAGACCAAGGGGGATAAGCTTCAAAGCGTGAACACATTGTTATCAGATGTGATTACCTTCTTCGAGTTACTCTACAACGCACTTCATTAATTACTTTATTTACTTGGTTCTTTACATTTCTTATTGTATTGAATTAAAATAATATCCCTCTTTCTTAGTTAGAAAGTGCTTAGAAAAAGGGAATGTATTTGCGTAAAAAAGCTTATTATATACGGTGATAAGTCGAACTATGTTATCGCTTATATTCAGGCTCTTCCAAAGTAATAGGATTCGGATTGCTGAGTACCCAATGCACTGCCAGTTCACACAGTCTCGCAGGTTCATCACTACCATTTCCGTTATGAAGTTCTTTCACTAATGTTACTGCCTCCTTAAGTGAAGCGGGATTTAATGGTGTACCCAAGCTAAAGTAATGTATCGAGCTATTGAGCATTTTACGATATTGGTTATCCCAGTTAATACCACCATTATCTAAAATTTCGTATAACACTTTACCAGTAATACGGATAACCTCACCCTGTACGGTTTGCGCATGTCCCTTTGAAGGAATTAGTAAATTCCAGAGTTCATTATGTTGTGCCTGCCATTCTTTTGTTGATACTATTATTGAAGAGACGCCGTCGTGCGTCTTTCGCTTCTCTACTGGGGGAACATCAAATAGCTCATATAGACGTAAAAGTGCCTCATCGGTTTGATTCAAATATTCTTTATTAAAGCCTTCTCTGTGAAATTCAAAGTCGCTTCCGATTCGCTTAATAGAATCTTTCATTTCCGGCGTTACAGTTGTTCCAGCGTTAAGCAAAATATCGGCAACTTCCGCCGTATTGACAATATCCGCGTTTTTGCACAATGCCAAAGCTTTCTCTAATGGAGTCTGTCTCATCTTATTTTTTGCGCTGATATTTGCGCCTTTAGTAACCAACGTGTAAACCGCCTTTGGTTTAAATGAACCTGCGGCGGCAAATAAAGGAGTCTCGTTTTGATAATCAACGGCTTCTACATCTGCACCCAAATCAAGCAGCAACTCAGTATTACCACACCAACTCATTGCATGTTTGTGCAAAGGCGTTTTTCCGTAATTGTCTCTAGCATTTATATCAGCGCCCTGTTCCACGAGCCAGCGAACCAATTCATTCGGTACTTGGTAAAAGCACAAGGCTGTTGATTTACTATAACCGCCACGGGCATCCAATTCGCATCGGGTAAATACCTCTTTTAGTGCTGATATGTCACCTACATTAATTAGTTCATCAAAATTTTTCGGTAAGGTTTTTTTCTTCTTGCCCATATGTGCTTTCTCTCCTTATGTCAAAGTTTATAAATTTTCTTCATCACCATATAAACTCTACATTTTACCATCTTTTTAATTTTTGTAGTATTAATAAAAATTGCGCTCTGAAATCCATCTCGCGGACCAAGGCTCCGAAGGAGCCATGCTTGAATATTATGTTATACGACGGAATCGCTTCTCGAATCTGCTTTCGTCAATGGACAAGGCACATAGCACAGGTGGCTCTGCCACTTAGCCGGTTAAATGTGTCCGGTGAATCCGCTCCTCCGAAATGCCTCTTCCGCAACAAGGGTCGGGCTTGTCCCGGTCCACTGCATTGAATACGATGTTAGATGATGTCACTCACTTCTTCGAGTTGCATTCAAAGTAATTATTATTCTTGTTTCCATTTATGTGTTTCGAGTAGTTTACCAGTTTCATAATAATACTCTATTACTTCAAGCATAGGAATTAATTCTATACAAATGTTATCGCAATAATTGCCTAACTGACCACCAGCAACCAGAAGAATTTCACTGTTTCCCTGTTTATCATTCATAAGAGTATATATATTACCATCAAGTGTAATAGACACTATGAAATATTCCGGTCCGCCTCCAACTAATGCTGAATCTGTGTCTGATACCTCAAAAAAAACTAATGTAAATTTATCTCCGTCGAGTTTTCTTAAAAAACTTAAAGTGTCTGCCCATGTAGGATTCATAACTATTTTTTCATTGAAAGTGGTCCCATTCCATTCATCAATACTAATAGATTTTATCATTTATTCTTTGCATCCTTTTTAGAAGGTTTATTTATTTGGGTGCCTTTCATCTAACGGTTCTGTATTCACGCCTCCAGCGAATGCTGGGGTGTCCTGCAGCTATCTCCTTTTCCAAAATCCTTCTGCCGGGCCGAGGGCGTATGCCCGATGTGTGATACTATGTTATCAGATGGACTATGACAATTTTGAGGATATTTACAAAATTTCTTCTCCCTTTAATATTTCATTTGAGAACTGGTCCACAGCCAACCACGTTGAAACATCCTCTTTGATATTCTTACTCCAAGCAACTAAAAAATGTACTTGGCATATCTCATTAGAATCAATTAGTGTCATAGGAATTTTAATGCCTTTATCAGAACTTAAGATAAAACCGTACTTTTCAAAGTCAGACTTCAAACATAGCGATTTAGGAATCATATCTCCTTGATTTCTTCTTGCCATTAACATATCCCCGTCTTGTGTTCCCAAGTGTAAACGGTATACCTGATTCTCGTATTCGACAGCTTCAAGATCTTCCCCAGTATTAGATCCATAATCTGTCCAACTGCAACCCTCTTTCCAAGAAGCAGAAAAGCTGCACGTACTTATCTGAGTATTCATATAAGGCTTTATTCTAAATACTGCTCCCCAACACTCTTCTACTGTCAAATGTAAAGCGTGATTGAGCTGGGGTCTACAGACAACTAGCTCACAATCAAATGAATCATAATAATACTTATATAATGATCCACCATTTTTGAGTTTATAACTTTGTTCTGGATGATAGAAGTTATCAGAGACTGTGAGTGAAAATTCAATTATTCCAAGAGGAGTATGTATTTGTGGCTGTAAGAGATTGTTTTCTTTATTCAAGACTCGCTCTCCATGAAATAGCTTCATTATTTCCCTCCTCATAGTCTTTCTAATAACGTTCCTGTATGCATGAAACCCTACTCGCTGGCCTAGGCTCCGATATTATGTTATGCGAAGCTTCTTCGAAAACTCTTTTGAACCGATGTCTACAATTCTTTGTTTAAAATAAACTCAAAATCTTCATCAGACACTAAATGATTATCTTTTATAAATGTCTCTAACTCATTCAAATAATTATTACAGAGTTTGATATATTTATCTCCATATTGATCTTGAATCTTATTTGAATTGATTTCAATATTAATGATTTCTTTACGTGCTCTTCTTAAAAACAATATTGAACTTGTATAATTATCACTTAGACATAAAGAAATTGAATTGTTAATATAGCAGACCAAGCCATAGAATACAGAATTTCTTCTTAAGCCTGTCCATTGCTTATGAATCTCTTCTGTATTTAATTTTTTGGCTAATTCAAAGACATGAGAATTCAAAAACATCTGGTATTCCTCCATCTTTAAGCAGTTTCGCATAACGTTTCTGTATTCATGAATCCCAAAGGGGTTGTCTGCTGAAATGCTTCTCCGAATTCCTTCCCGCAGACCCAGGCTCCAACGGAGACGCAGCTTGAATATTATGTTATATTATGTGGATGCCTTCTTCGAATTTCCTACAGTCTATTTTTAGTATTCTCCATTGTATTCAATAAAACTGGTTTGTTTAAAGAGTCTAATATGATATGGGGTATAAATATTCTTTGAATTTGGACTTAAGATTTCAATAAAACTAATTGCTGCATCTATATAGTCATCTGATGAGAAAACATCTTCATCTAGGAATCCACTTAAGAGTGCTGCATCTCCTTTATATTTCAAACAAAGATAGCCATACCCAGGGTCAACTATAACTAAATTTATTATGTCATCTTCTTCTTGTTCTTTGGAGCTATCGAAAAATCTAACTATTATGTCCTTATCTTTGTAATAAATCTCGGTGTCACAGGAGAATTTCTTATGGCTAAACTTCATTGTGCTATCGCTCCCGCTGTTAGATTTTTTAGCTGTAATTTTTGTATCCCTTTCACATAACGTTCTTGTATCTACGAATCCGAAGGCTTAAGACGCAAAGCGCCGGGTCCAACGGACTTAGCCCCGCAGGGTTGTGAGCTGATCCCGCTTCTCTGACGATCCCTTTAGACCCCGCAGCGTGAATACGACGTTATCTGGTGGAATAGCCTTCTTGAGCAACTTACTAAATTTTTTTAAAAATGTCACACCCCTAGATGTAATATTATTAAGTCGTCATTATTTTCAACTAGATTACATAAGGTAATTAGTTCAGAGAGAATTTTTAATAAATTAGGTTTTCTTACTTCAATTTTTTCATATTCTCCTTTATCGATTTGGTCTCTCCAAAAATAATTCCCTGTTAACTTTATTTCATTTGGAGCATTTTTAAATATCTCATACCAACCTGTAATAATTCTCTTTAGTACACTCGCTCCATTTGGATAAATAACTGTTAGCCCACAGTAATTCAATCCGAATCTATTTCCAGTTTCATTTGGTATCCACTTTACTATGAAAAACTTATGAAACACAACTCCAGCTACAACCAGTTCTCATCCGAACGGAATCTCTATTTCAAGCAGTTACATGAAGAAGTACCGGAGAATATACAGAAGACCCTATTCCTTTACGATGATGCTGAGCTTTCTGTTCAAGCTATTTTAGAACGTGAAATTTATTTGCAAGGTTTTAAGGACGCTCTTCACCTGCATAACGAATTACATATATCTTTAGATTGAGAGCCTTCTGGCTCTTTTTCATTTTGATTCTGTCGTATAACGTTCCTGTATTTACGACGCCTGGCGAATGCAAGGTGTGTCCGGCTCTTGCTGGACCGAGGACGAATGTCAGATGCGCGAATATTATGTTATACGGAGTTTCTTTCTTCTTCGAAACTACAACAAAATCTGTTATTTATTGTTCTTCTCATTCTTGAGCTTTCTCCAAATCAATTTAATTATTGATCCAGAAATATCATCATCGTTAAGAAGGAACATCTCCAACATCTTTATTGATATTTCATCATCTGCAACATCTATTTTACCTTTAGTTTCAATTTCTAAATATTCTTTAATTAGACGTGGTACTATTTCTGAATTAGATAGTTCATATCTATTGCGAATGTACATTCCTAATGAAAGGTGTAATCCACTAGTATTCTCTAACTTACGCAGGTCGCTTTTTGATTTTTCTGACAAGTCATTATTTATAATGAAATCGACTAAGTCAGGTAATGAGTCTATCACTATTTTTTCAGTCATAAGAGGCTCCTGTTCTTACTCTTATTTTATACAGCTTTTAATTTCATTAACGAACTTTCGTATAACGTTCTTGTATTCATGAACCTCGCCAGAGGTTGTCTGCTGAGATGCCTCCCCGAAATCCATACCGCAGACCAAGGCTCCAGTGGAGCCGCTGCTTGAATATTATGTTATAGGAAGTAGCCACTACATGATGTGTTTACTTAATCATCTAATATCTTCAGCATTATCCTCAAAATCTATCTCTTTAAAAATTCTTGTAATTAATTTATGTTTATCTTTCAAGTGATTTGTTATCCATGTCCTTCCTTGTTTTGATGTATAATAATCATTATCATTTTTCTCTTTTACATAGGTTTTAATCCATTTAATAGCACTATCCGGATGTTCAATTCCTAGATAATATAATGGTTTTAATGCAATCTTCATTAATTGGCTTTCAAGATCGGGTCTATAATAACAAAGATGCGAAATAATAGAGAAATATCCTATAGCAGCTCCTTCACAGTTGTAACTTGGCAGGAATTTATCTACATACAGAATTATCTCTTCATCAGAGTATTGTGTTGGTACTGTCTCTATTACATTTAGGATGTCTCGGAGCTTAGGGCTTCTGGAGAATTGATTAATCATTCACATATTCCTTTATATAAGATTTTCAGCTATTTCCTATAACGTCTAGTTTATGTACTTCGTAGATACCACACATCTTGTCTGATATCAGAACTACGTATATGATAATCCATATTGTTACATTTACGAAGAAATAATTGGCGAGCAAGAAATATCTCTGCTAATGGTGAAAGAGCACATATTTGTAATAGAATTAGAGCACACTCAACTGAAATGCTGAAACAAAAGGAAGGCCTTTCTTCATCCCCTAGGGAATTAGACTACCTTCCGATGCTTTCGAAACATGTATGGTCTTTAACAGAGAGACAAGCTCAAAAATACCGCGACATCGATGAATGACTCTTGTTCATAACACTATAAAATTCATCTTGAATCTGTGGGTGGGTGGCTGGCTACTATCCTTCCTGACGTTTAACGCGATAATTAAACTCTGGTTCACGTTAAGAGTACCCCTTATCGTTCTTTCTTGCGAACGCGACAGGCTGCCTGATCTCGATCCATAAAGAAGCAGCTTTGTTTGGTTGGGGCTCCACTCCATGCCACTAGCTTCAATTCCTTTGTAGATTTGCTCCCTGCCCAAAATCGTATTTCCGTAGAAATTAGCCGCAAATACGTTGTTGCCTTGGGTGTAAGCGATATGTTTGCAGTCGCTTGATAACCTGAATCGCCCGACATCATCGAGCAGGGTCGAGAGAAGAAGATTGCGCCGATCATAGGCGTATAATATTCGGTCACCGCCGACAAAAGCAATCTGATTCTGGTGAATCCACTCGATCTGCCCTCAGCACTGATTGGATGCTGGTAGTGGACAATAAATGATTCTTCAGTCAGCTTCCCCCATATCAAGCGATTCCTGTCCCAACGTATTGACCATTACCGCATCTTCGCCATTGTCCGAAGTTGTTACCTGATTCAGCTTCCCCACAATCCCTCCTAGCGAGCGAGGCCGAATGCTCGATGTGTAAATATATTGTTACACGCTGTTGGCGACTGCATCGAATCACTTTAAAGGCTGGTTATAATTAATTGTTTTGATTTATCCATCCTATTGTTTCATGTGTTTTTCATAGAATACAATGGTCATTCTATCGTTAATTACATTAATCTTATCGGTTCTCTTATATCCTAACTTCTCATATAGGTGGCAATTCCCTTGCTCCTGAAGTATTGTGTCCAGTTCCCACATACTTACATTATAATAAAGCTCTTCAATCATGGAAAAAACTTTCTGTGCAATTCCTCTGCTCTGGAACTCAGGTGAAATGAAATTGGACTTATACGATATATTTTATTCTCTTTTCTAACAATTCTAATTGCTCCTACATCCACTTCTGATAATTTAATTATATAATAATCCGTAAATGATTGACTCAAACGAGCTGTTATTTGCTCGACAGTCTCGTTCGCAGGGCTTGTCTCGAAATCCTGATATATATTTAACAGAGGTGTAAAAGACTTCATTTGCATTTCATGAATAGCTGCGGCTTCATCTAAACCTGACTTAACTAATATTATCTCCATCGGTATCCTCCTTTAATGTATCTATCGATATAACAGGTTCCAGCATCGCTTATAAAGTTCCTGTATCCACGAAGTCGCGCTGGCTCTAGGTTCCACAAAGAACAGGCTACTCTTGCGCAGTTAGCGAGAGCGAACGTATCCGCTGAATTTACTACGCTGCTAATTGCTTCTCGCGGATCGCGAGGCGCTGAGCTCCGATGTATGAGTATGATGTTATAAGATGTTGACGACCTCTTTAGCTGCATACATTATTCTTTATGCAAATCATTTTTTTGTAATTGCTATTTCTTATTCTTTATGTCGTTTTTAAAAGATTCAATATATTTTTTAAATTCCTCTAAGTCACTGCACTCCAACCATCCGCTCATATTATTAATTTCGAATAACTCCTCATATCCATAATAACTAATTAAAAAAATCCATCTTTTGTCAAAAATTTTTTACTTCTAGTATTTTACAATCTACATCTTAGTATATCCCAACTTGTTCCAGATACGAAGACAGGAATAGAGAAAAAACAGCCCCTGAACTGACCTTTTGTTAGACTTCACTAACAAAGTAGGTACAGTTTAATGTCTGGGCTGTTCTTCGCATGTACTCCAAATATAAAGAATACCATCTATCCTGCAATCATAAGGCATCATTTCACTTTATTTAGTACATGATTCTTTAATTAAATTCTCACTGAACTTCTTCTCGTTCCTGTATTTACGAATCCCAAAAGGGTTGTCTGCATAAATGCCTCTTCGAAATCCATCCTGCAGACTCATTTCATTAAGTGTATCTGAGGTGGCTTCGAGTGTCCAATTTGGATCAGGGGGCTTTAAAGAAATCTATCTTTAATATGTTCTTTAGCTCTTAAACAAGCATTCTTATAACCTTCACTTCTCATATTGTCCGAAAGAAAAACCATTTCAATCAATTCATAATCGTTATCATTAACCCTCTGAGTAACAAACGTATTCCCAGATTCGACACTCAAATACAAAGATATAAAACCTAAATTCAAGCATATATTCAAATCACACTTACCTTTATCCCACTCTCTTTTCGTTGACAAAAAGGCTTGATAATTTTTTGGAGGTTTGGCAGATAGATGCCCTATTTCATTTGCATTTGTTCATGCCTGCAAGTGTTACTGCGGCAAGTCCTACGCAAAATAGTAAACTAATGCAACTAAGCATGACCTGAGTTGTCGATGCTTCATAGTACCCAGATATGGTAAATACAGCTGTAATAGGATATAAAGCTTTTAGGGTATTTGACGTACTTGCAAATAATCCAATAAAAGAATAAAATTCAGTGATAACTAACGCAATCCAATATCCCTTTTTCATGTATGATACCAAAGCAATAATAGGTGAGATTGCAAGAAATATACATATACCATCCAAAAAATAAGCTTTCAAAAAATTCATGACCATCCCTATGGATAAATCAGAAAAATGTAAAGCTGCTTCAGTGAAAAATGTTATAGCAAAGAGTAACAAGTAAAAAAGAATACTATATACAAGGGTTATAATCATTTTTGCGATTGTCAACTTTGCTTCATTCACGGGGATAAGTCGAAGTGAATCGATTGTATGCTCCTGTTCTTCACGACAAATCATGTAACTACCTAAGAGAGCAATTACCGCTGGAAGAACGAAAAATGTTGCCAGTGGTTGAGCCACTGCCATATACCAACCTATAGTATCTATATCTCGAATACCGTCATTGTCTGTTAATCCGGATAAAAAAACAATAACTGCTACCATAACCGTCGCAAAAATTGCAATCCAAACAAAACTTAAACGGCGAATCTTTTGATGTTCCGCCCAAAGTAATGTTCGCATTATTACCACCTCACTTTCTTCTTGCTAATGCAACGTTTGCAAGGAGTACGGATACAATCCCCCAGACAAAAATGCTAAGAAACGCCAAAGGTATGCTAATTACCTGTGTATAGTTCAGTCCTGGAATATCTCCGTTTCGAGCAACGATTACTGCCATGCTGGATAACGGATGTATATACATATTTATCGACACTATAATAGAACCAAGAAAAGCATAAACTAGTGTTATAGCAACTGGAAGAATATATCCGTTTTGCATTGTAGCAATTGCCAAAATCGGCAGCATTGCAAAAGCTGTAATAACACCAATCTCCAAACACTTTCTTATCAAAAACAAAACGTTTTGCCAATCAAATGCGATATCTCCGAGAAGTATACTAAATATAACGGAACCTACAGCTGTAACTAACATGAAGCAAACAGAATAAATCAAAACCACAAAAAATTTACTAAAGAAATATCTCATTTTGCTGACAGGCACAATCCAAAGTTGTTTAAGCATATCGTATTGATTTTCATTGTACATTAGCATTGTGCTTAATATTCCTAAAACAACAGGTAAGACAATAAAAAGTGTAAGTCCGAACGCTGACCATTTATAAAACTGTACAGGGTCACCGCCTGTATCCCACGCATATTTAAATAATAAGTACGCTAGGAATGGCATGATGAGAGCTGAAAACATCATAATCCACACAAATGTTCTGCGTCGTAACTTAAGAAACTCTATTTGAATAAGTTTAAGCAATGCCATTTCCTCCCGTAATTTTCCTAAAATAGTCCTCTAAAGTATCATTACAAAGCTGAGAACTAATAACCAACACATCTCCCAATATTAGTGCCTTATTAACAGAAGCCATATCCAGAGAATTATTATAGATTTGCAACGTATGATCGTCTTTCACAGAATAACTTTTCAAACCGAATTGACGTTCCAAGATCAAGCTAGCTTTAGCAGCATCAGAAACTTGAAGTAGAATGTACTTACTATTTTTTCGTTTAAGTTCCTCCATACTATTTTCTTCTAACAGAATACCATTGTCGATAATTCCAATATCATCCGCAAGCAATGAAATTTCCGAAAGAATATGGCTGGAAATAAGAATTGTTTTCCCACGTTCAACACTCAAATTCTTAATAAAATCCCTGACTTCTGCTATACCTATAGGATCCAGACCGTTTGTAGGTTCATCTAAAATCAATAGTTCTGGGTCATGCAAAATAGCATTAGCAATACCCAGACGTTGTTTCATACCGAGAGAATACTCACCGAACAGCTTCTTATCCTTATACGGTAATCTTACAACTTCCAATGCATTCTTCACCGCGTTAGGAGCAGATGTACCACGCAGTTTTGCAAAAATGTTCAAATTTTCTGTTCCAGTTAAGTTTGGATAGAATCCGGGCGTTTCGATAATCGCTCCAATTCTGGGATATACCTGCTTTTCTCTACCTTTAATATTCTTACCAAATACGTCTACCTCACCGGAAGAGGTAGACGTTAACCCTAAGATCATTTTCATAATTGTCGTTTTACCGGCGCCATTACGACCGAGTAAACCGTAAATACGTCCTTTTTTCACATGGATATTTACATTATTTACAGCTTTCTGATCCTTATAGATTTTAGTAAGTTGTTTAGTTTCTATGGTATACTTTGTCATATGAATACCTCCTTTATTTAAAGTTTATCAAACAAATCTTGCCAAAATCTTGCCGAAATCTTGTTTGTTTCTTGCTAATAAAAAAGCTTTCAAAAATTAAAGAGCTTTCGGAAGTTTTACTATAAACGTTGTACCACCAGATAATAAATTTTGAGCATTAATTGTTCCTTTATGTAGATGAACAAGTTCTCTAGCAATAGCAAGCCCTAAACCATTTCCGTTAGTCGAACGTGATTCATCGCTTTGATACAGTCTATCAAATATATGTGGCAGGTCATTAGGAGAAATCCCTTTTCCATTATCACTAATCTGAACCATAACGTTTTGTTCATTTCCGCTTATTTGTAGATCAATTCTAGTTCCCTCACTATGTGCAATAGCATTTTGAATTAAATTATTAACAATTCTTATATAAGCATTTGGATCTAATCGGATAAAGCATTCTTTGTCAGAAATATCAATATTATATTCAAAGTGCTCTTCCTCAAAGGTTGGTATCCAATTCACCAATATATCACGAGTGAATTCGTTTATATCATGTTCTTCGAGTTTAAACACTTGCTCTTTTGCGTCAAGTTTGACCCAATCAAATAAAACTTCAACAAAACCCTTCAAATGATGTGCTTTATTTAAAGCGATTTTAAGATATTCTTCTTTTTCTTTGCCTGTAACAAACTTCTCTTGAATTGCTTCTAAATAGCCAACTAAAGAAGTTAAAGGTGTTCTTACATCATGGGATAAACTCGTCATAAGTCGCTTATATGCCTGTTCGGATTGCTTTAACTGTATGAGTTGAGTTTGACTATTCATTGCTATATCATTTATGGAATAACAAATTGTTTTAGTGATATCATTTTCATTTACCAAAATACGACGATTCCAATTTCCTTTTTTTATATCCGCTAAAGAATCTTCAATAATTGAAAGTTGTTCAGAAACCTTATACAGTTTTGTTACCAAATAAATGATAACAATAAGACAAAAAGCTAGAGCCATAAGTAGAATATAGATCCATTCCATAATTAAGCCTCCTTATTAAAACGATAACCTACTCCGTGTACCGTTATAATATAAAATGGCTGTTCTGAATTGGGTTCTATTTTCTTCCTCAACTTACTTATAAAGGACATAATATTATTGTCATCAAAAGAATAATCATCTTTCCAAACTTGTGTATAGATTTGTTTCTTCGTAAACACACGACCCTTATTCGAAGCTAAAAATACTAATAAATCAAATTCCTTGCCTGTTAAATCAATTAGCTTGTCCTCAACGTGAACAGTTCTTATTTCTTTATCAATAACAATTCCTTTAAAGGTAAGAATGCTTACAGAATCCCCAGAATTAAAAGTAGTATATCTTCTAATCAAAGATTGCACTCTAGCAATGAGTTCATTGATACTGAACGGTTTTGTTAAATAGTCATCTGCTCCAAGGCTAAGACCTTTTACCTTATCCGGCTCACTTCCTTTAGCCGTCAGCATAAGTACGGGTACATTACTATATTTTCTTATTTCAGATAATACTTGAAAACCGTCTATGTTAGGTAACATTACATCTAAAATAATTAGGGAATAAGAGTCGTTTTCATTCATGACTTGAAGTAATCCTGTTTGCCCGTTATATGCCATATCGGTTTCTAGGTTTACTTGTGATACGCATTTTTTTACTAATGAGCACAATTCCATATCATCATCTATTATGAGTATTCTATTTGTCATGAGGTTTCTTCGCCCCTTTTTTTTCTTTCAAACTAAGTGCAGCTGATTTAACATACTATTTTTCAGATATTAGATTAACGAACAAACCCAAAAAATGTAAATCTATTCTAAGAAATGTTATTATTTTATGAATGTACTAACAAAAACTTTGTAATAACTTCATGAGCTTATGTATCTATGCTTTCCTGAACCTGCAACATTCTTATATTCGTTATCGAAAATTATCCGATACAGGAGAAGGAGAATTAGTTAGTACCATGAAGTCCCTTGCGGAAGAGTTAATATCACTACTATTCAAACCTAAGAATTTTCTCAAAACATCCTTGTATTCACGAAACAACCCAGCCTTAGATAGCTCTTATCTTAGGGTGGGCCGTTTGTTGCCTGATCTTATTCTCATTATTTTATATATTTAACTGAGAAACGAAAACACAAATTGTACCTTTAATTATTCTTTTAAATATGACGGTTTTTTATTGGAAAATACATTTTATTACTCGCTTTCTTCAAATACTAAAATCTTATTCTACAAATTTTAATCCAATCCTAATTACAGAATAAAAAGGATCAGTGTTTAATGTTATACCAAAAATACCATTATAGCAAAAATATAGAATCCCATTGTGTTTTAACAGGTCTATAACAAGACAGTAGTGTGAGAATCACTCCACTAGTTCCATTTAACAGCCCTATCTCGTCTTTATTGACCAATTTTCCTTTCTCAAATTCTGTGTCTTTAAAACCAAGTGAATTTTGGTCATCGTATAAATTTAGTATATTTTCAAATATTCCTGTATACATTTCTTTAAAATATATATCATCAGTATATTCATAAAATTTTCTAGCTAAACAACATATTCCTGAAAGACCGTGACAAAACGTAGGAGATACGACGTCACGTAATCTCTTTAGAGACAATTTCATACTTTGTATTGCCAAATTACGCATTTCATTATCATTTAATATCCTTGAAGCTATCAATAGTGAATATGCAACTCCTGGTGTTCCATAACACCAGGCATCTCTCGACTGTACCGCTTTATCTTTATCAAATCCTATTATTTTTTGAGTTTCCCAAAAAAGTTCATCACCAATTTTCACACAGCCATCAGAGATATAATTTGATAAACACTTTATAGCCTCAAGCTGATCCTCAAAGTATATTCCTGACTCATAGGACTTTGATAACACTAAAAGTATTCCAGGTATCCCATGAGATACTCCAAAATTTACATACCGAACCTTAGGATCATTTGCTAAATGGAACAGTTGACTATGATCTGACCTAATCACAAATTTTGGAATTCCACTTTCATCTGTTTTACAGATACTTGTTAAATACTGCAAAATAGACAGAAGTGTATTTTTAACTTTAGTTTCAGATTTGAAATTTATTAAATAATTAGCTGTACCAGCTAATCCATACATAATATCATATGAAAATTCGTTAAATGGTACACTTTTATACTCTGATATATTTTTGTCAGCTATACTCACAATATATTCGTTCAAATTCTCAATAAATTTTTGATAGCGCTCACCATTATTAGACATACAATTTGCTGCAAAACCCACGCCGCATAACCCATCAAATAGAGAAATATCCCCTGTACTGTTCTTCCCAAGTTCATAATTTACTATCTCTAAATATTTATGGGCAGCTGTATCAAACTCACAGTTTGGAAAATTTAATTCAAGCTCCGAAAATAAAATACATAAAGCTGGATATGAAACTGCAACTGAGGTACTTTTGTATTCTACGGCCTTAGAGCCTAAAATATGTTGAACAAACTCTACATCTGACAATTTTTTTGCTAAAGTCATGATTAAATTGTCTATTTCATATTTTTTTTGCTCCAATTTATCCATATTCCCCTCCATTTGACATGACGTTAAATTCTAAATTATATATTTCCTCATAAGATGGGCAGATCCTCAATAATTCTTCATGTGTGCCTTCTGCCACTATTCTTCCTTCATCTAAATAAATTATTTTATCGGCTAACATTACATGTGAAATTTTGTGAGAAATGAATATACCTATATTATTTTCAGTTAATTCAAAAAATGTATTCATAATCTTTTTCTCACCTATTTTATCAAGTGCTGCATCGGGTTCATCCAAAATATACAATTGCGCATCTCTTAAAAAGCATCGTGCTAGTGCAACCCTCTGCCACTGTCCACCAGAAAGCTGAATTCCTTCTGAAAACCATTTTCCTAATTGCTGATTTAAATCTGAGGAAAGGAAATCAACATCAGCCTTCTTTAGAGATTTTATTATTTGAGAATCATTTTCAATTTCATCAATATTCCCGAACCCAACATTATCTCTAACTGGGAGTTCAAACTTACAGTAATCCTGGAATAATATACCTGTTAGTTTGTGCAGACTTTCCATATCGATATTATTTAGTGAAACTCCATTGATCTTAATCATGTCATCATCGACTAAATAATATCCCATTAATAATTTTACTAATGTACTTTTCCCTGAGCCGTTTCTTCCAAAAAAAGCAATTCTTTCACCTTTCTTAATTTTCAAATTTATATTTTTAAGAGCTTCTTTATTTGCATTAGGGTAACTGAAGTTCAAATTATTTATTTGAATTTCAGTTATATGACTAAGTTTTTGCGTTTCTTCACTTCCATTATTCGACTTTAATTTATTATCACTTAAAAAGCCTATCAATTTAGACATGTACAAACTATTTTGATTTATGCTGTAAATAATATTCATTATATTGTTAAAATTATCAAACACCATACCGATAACCCTGAGAAGCGCAACTGCACTACCTATTAAGAGTTTCCCACTAACTACTGTTATGATTATTAATACCATAAGTGCTGCCATACACAATTGATTAACAAAATCAAATACAGTTGAAATAATCAAACGTATTTTGGAATTATACAAATTCTCATTAATTACACTTTTCTTTAAATTATTATGCCGATCTATAATATGCTTGGCTAAGTTAAAAATCTTAACTTCTTTGAATGACTGATCCTTAGTGAGCAAAAATTCATAATACCAAATGCTTCTAGCTTTTTTGGAGTTCCTTTCTTCCGTTTGGAATTCTCTTTTGTTTATTGATAAATTGAATATTGAAAAAAACAAAACAGGAGTAATAATAAGTAATACAGATAGAGGCTGCCATATTATTACCATAAAAATGGACGAAAGTATGGTCGTTATTGCAGTAATCATTGCCAATATTGAAGTGAAAATACTATATGGTCTAAAACCAATTTGTTGTTGAATATGCTGCAATTGATCCTGTACTTCAGAATTTTCAAATTCCTCTAAAGACATACTCGCACATTTGTTCATCAACCGATTAAGCAATTCAAAATCTAACAGGTATTGATATTTTGCAAACAGAAAATCTTTTATGCTCGAAATGACATCTATTAAAAAACTAATTCCAATATAAACTGCTAATATTTTTAATGAATCATTAAAGTCCATACTTGAAACTGTATTTATCAAAATACCGAAAACGTTTACAGAAACTACAGGAACAATACCAGCAATAATATTTATTATTATACTAAATACAAATATTATCTTATTAGCTTGAAAGAAAATTTTAATAGCTTTTGGTATCACCTTCAGAGATGAAAACAATTCTTTCATCTCCGAAATAGTTAATAGTTTAAATTTTTTCATTCACTTTACCTTCCAATATTCCTGTTTTTTTGTTTCTATGGTAGACACTATAAAATATATGCCTAGATAATGTTCTCATTTTTCTTTCAAATTCAACATTTGGTCCAAACAATCTATTCATATGCATATGCAAAATACTATCAAGGATACTAAATTTAACATTTTTACTTTCCGGATAAAATTTTTCTATTCCTTCTAAATATGTTTCCATCGATGCACTTTTTATCAGCAGTATCCTAAAAATGAAATCAATTTCTGGAGTCAACTTCTCTCCAGATAAATATTTTATTACAAAATCAAGATAAGAATTCTTATTTTTTTTAAATTCATCTTGTTCTTCTTGATCAAGCTTAATATGCTTTTGACAATTAAGAAAAATAAATATCTCATCTAAACTCAATCCAAATCTTTTTACATGGAAAAATATGCTTATTACAGCTAAAAGTTCATCTGATATTTTTACATTATTATTGTTTTTCTCGTAAATAATTGATTGAATTGCTAAGCTATCTTTGTGAAATACCTCATGAGCATAATCCATCAAATCATATCCGCCATACCTTTCTAATTCTAGCTCATAGCAGTCAATACTATATTTGGATATAATTGAATCTTTAATAAGTTGGCTAAAAATGTTTAAAAGCTTGGGCTGAACCATAAGCAGCCTATTATAATCCGCTTTTATTCTCAATCGCAAATGCAAATCTGGGTCTTTATATTGAATAAAAAAGTAGCTATCTATTTCTTTATTTTCAAGTAATTGCTGCAAAGGGGTGAATAAAGCATCACCTAATAAATAATCTATATTTTCTCCAACTCCATAAATTTTAAAATAAAGCCATTCATCCAGCGGAACTTTAATTCTACTATTTCCATAATTTTCAGATATCTCAAAGTCATCAATACTTGATTCAACTTCTGAAACTGAAATTAAAGGTATAACCAGTTCACAACAATAAGAATTATCATTATGTTTAACTGGATGTTCTACTTCAACATTATATTTTTCTAATACAATTTCAGATTTAACAAGCATTTTTTGTAGTACTGACAAACATCTGTCCTCTTCAAGATTTAACAATAATTTTTGATCAGCTTCTACAACGTTTATCCAACGAGAAATATTTCTACTTTCCAGGTGCTCTCTCAGTTTAATTTTAAATTCACCAAAACTGAAATGGGCAGGTAAATCTAAATCATCTATCTTTAATATCCATTTTTCTTGCTCTAGTATAAAGTTCTTATATCGAATTGTTGGAAGATAAGCAAATTTTTCAAGCAAGTACTGCCAAGGTTTATTATAAAATTTGATTCCATCAGAAGAAATATCATCAATAAATCTTAATATTTCAGGTTTTAATTGTGGATTAAACATATTCGTTGAGGTCGGAATTATAATTTTGTTATCAATTGCGGATTTTAAATAGAATTTATTGTTTTTAATGCCGACTAAAATCTCATTTAATTTTAGCTTACGCGTACTATTTTTAGAATTCGTCGTTCCAAAACTTGTTTCATATGTGGAACCGTGCATATTTCTAACAACATTTGCAGTAACCAAACTATCTGGTAGAAAAGTGAATTCACAAGATTTATATTTATCATTAGAATCGTATACTGCATTGATTTTTTTATAGAAATCAATTGGGTCCTTCATTAGATGAGAGAACCTACCAAAAGATTTTCCTGCAAAAGTTGAACCAAAGATATTGCTTAGATGAAATATATCGTTCCCATCTTCTTTGGTATAATTAAAGTAAATTTCCATAGATTTTGGCAACAATTCTTCATCTAAATCTTCAGACATAAGTTTCTTGATATCTGCGTCTTTTATTTCAATTTCTTGGTTAAATCTTATAGATTCTACATACTTTCTTTCAAAGAATCTAACCCATGGATTTATATATTCTCCTAAGCTATTAAAATTTCTATTGTTAGCAGAAGGAAAACCTAATCCCAAATCTGGATCAACGAGTTCAGTTAAAGGGACGCACATAGATAGACCATATTTTTCTATAAATCTATTTTTATAATCATTTAATTTATCAAATGATTCATTAACATTAAATTGTAAAAATAGATTAATGAGCTCATTTATTTTCTTGATATCATTTTTATTTAAATTACATTCTTTATATTCAAAAGATGAATCAACAGTTAAATAATTTTTTGAAGGATGTACTTCCTTCATGCTGTGAAAAACATTAGTTAAACAGCTTATCTTATCACTTTTATCTTTATCAGTATAATCTTCAATGTGCTTTTGTATAGAAATCAAAGTGTCAGCATTTATATCATATTGTTTAAGCTTATAAATAAAATACTCTAATTGGTTATTTACTGTTAACGGTGGGCGAAGATCAGAAATTAAGTATTCTTCTTTTATTAAAGATTGAACATATTCATGTAAAATAGATTGATCCATGCCAGGATATGCTTCTTCAAGTTTTTCCACAATCTCAACATAACTCAAATAGTCATTTGATATTTTAAAAATAATTTCAAGCGGTTTGGTATAATTTACAGTTTTTTTGTTGATTTTTTCCTCATCTTTGTTTTTTGTACAACCAAATAAAATTGCTTTGTTTCTGTGAATTGCAACACTTTCATTTGGCGTGTATTTAAGTTCTTTTAAATACTTAGCTTCATACATAAAAACCACTTCAAATAACCAATTAGAATCTACCAAAGGTTTTCGTTGTATGTCTGTTCCACTTAATTCAAACGAAGTTTCTCCAGAATTAATATTCCCAAATGCAACAGCAGAAAACAAACCAAACGGAGTACATCTGGAACAGTTTCTGCTGAAATATTTATATAGAGAATTTAATAAATAATTTGTATCTCTCACTTCACTTCCTTTTTCATATTGCCTCATAAACTCATATAAATCATGACTTGCCACCAATATAGCTTCATCAAATTGTTTCTTGTAATAAGGAAAATCCAATAATGGCATAGTATTTTCTTGATTGTCTGCACTATTAATATTGTCTACTAACAAATTAATTGGTAGACTTGGAACCCTTATCATAAATGAACCTATATCTTTAAATAAATGTTTCATATTTTACCCACACCTTCCTCGATTTACTTTTGCATGTGGATTATCGATCTCCGGAACATGAAATGAACTCTCTGAAAACATTCTCGTCGGTAATTTCCAGAAGTAATTCTGCTTACCCTTATTTATGAATCTCCAGAAGAGGTGTCCAAATCATGTTAGTTTGGAAGAAGTTTTGTTAAGGGCAGCCGTCCTCCCATGTTGTACAGATGATCAAACAAAGCTTCGAGACTGCGAAAGGTTGCGCCAAATATATACTGCTTTAGATCGATATCAATGCTTCTTATCCGTTCCATCCTTGGAGTGGCTGAATGCATGCTCCCGTTGTTTGCCAAACTCGCATGCATATGGTGACAAAACCAAATCGAACGTAACATTCTCCTACAAAAAAAGCCGGGACGTGCCCGACCACCGAAAAAGGCTAAATGTTCCTACCACAAAATTTGAATCAGAATTCCGTTTCATACTGGTGATGAATTAGAATCAAAATTGGCCAGCACGTATGTAAGCTCGGCAGCTGCTTAAATCGTCCGCTTTTTACAGCCATCGTTTGAAAATTGAGTGTAAGTTTCAGGAAATGAAGCAAGTTATCCACGCTTCCGGTTACATCTTCTGGTGTTAGTCCATGTCGAAATTAAAGTAGTTTTTGAGAAATTAAGAAACGCAACGCCCAAAGTCGTAACAAACGAAAAAGATCGTCAGCGGATGCAGAAAATGATTCAGCGATTGATGAATTTGTCATGTGCCAGTATATTCCGATGGGAATTCCCAACTCGCCCCTTACAGTCTTTAGCTGCTCAATTTATTAAAATCCATTTTCTACTTATTTTCATAAAAATAATTAAATTTCAATCAGGATATGTTCTATGATAATTGAGAATTCTTTGATTCTTTGGCTTCTTAGAGCTATAGAATTTTTCCCCGTCCATTAGATCATCAACTGTATATTTTAATCTATGATCACTCGCGAATTACTTTCTAAAAACATAAACGCCATGCATTCAAGCGTTTGCTTAAATGCATGGACGTTTACATTATTTAACCGCACAACCATGTATTTGTGCAATTTCTTGTCAAACCGCACTCACTTGTTCCACATGTGCTGCCTGTGTTACATCCTGGCGTGCAATATGCAACACTTGTAACTTGTGGTTTAATATCATTATCAGTACTCTTTGCAATCTTAAGATTCAAATCAAAATCTTTATTCATAGATTTACCCTCCCTTCTTTATTTAGATTTTTTAACTTAAGTAAAATAACTTCTTGCTGCCATATATGGTAATGGTGAAATTAATCACTCTATCACCCAAAACAAAAGAGCGCAGAAAGAGGAATAAATAAGAAAATATAACTTTTTTATACTAAATTTACTGTAAATGTTGATATGCCTTTATTTTGAATGAAATATATTAAAAATGTTTATTTTGTTTTTCTAAAGCAATAATATACCAATCATATTGTTTGTGCAACATTTTTTAACACAACAAACCAAGATTTGTAATAAAATGTGACAATTTTGCAACAGCTGTGAGTGAACGCCTGTTTATTATGTAAGTATCTCAAATTTCGCACCTGGAAAATGAACTTAAACCTTTGAGCGCGTAAGAAGAATTCAATAGATTTACTTGTATTGACAAAAAACACCTCGCTTGTTTGGTATCATGGAAGTACGACCAACCATGCCAACAAGAAAGGTGTGTAACTCTATGTTACAACAACATTCCCTGTCTGAACAGTCTCGTTTTTCCAAACTTTTTGCCACGCTTCGCATCGGGAAAGCTCTACGAAACGCAGGTATTTCCTAATCGTTCGGTCTTTCAAGTCTAGCCATCTTTCGGATCGTATTCTCGCTGGTCTTCGAAGGAAAGAACTGGTTTCGTCTTTTGGAGAGTGACCGGGGAGCAGATCTTCCAGGTAAAGATGTCGTGTATTTTGGTTTGATTCATCCTCAAAACTGGCCTTTTGAATTTCAACAAGTTTTTGCGCATCATTTTTGTGAGCCTTTTCTAATGTCAGCACTGGGCATACCTCCACTTTTTATTGGCTTACTTTTTATCGCCTCGATTATCTGGAATGCATACTTTAAGCCATTGAGGAGATTTAATCCCAATCCATGTTGTTGAAGTGCATTTCTAATTTCGTCTCTCTACAGGCTGGACAATCCAGCATCCCGCTCTTCACCTCGTCTAAAGGTGGTTTTGTTGGCATTTGTGTATTACATCTTGGGCATTCATAACGATTGGTATAAACATAATTTCCTAATTTTAACTCGAAAAACACACGATTTAATAAGTACTTACATTGTTCACAGACGTAAAGCCCGTCATAACACTCAAAAGTTGTATCTTCTTTGCTCATAAAATCTCTAATGTGTTGTCGTCCTTCCTCTTGCTCATACCATTCCAATATGCTATTCAAATCAATATATCTAAAACCAATACCTAAAAAAACATTTTGGCTGTAAGAGCATTGTTTGCAGCTTAATGTACCCGCTACTCCCACATCAACACCCCTCTTATCTTCTTCGATAGTGAGTCTTCACCTGTATTTCATCTAACATTATGATATGGGGTATAGCAATACTTTACATTTGGATTTAAATTCTCGATGAAATCAAAATCTGACTATGATGTCCTTATCTTTGTAATAAATCTCGGTATCACTGGAAAAGGTGTACTGGATTAGGATTGGAGGCATTTATAAAATGTTTCATTAAAAGATACCTGGTCTTCAGCATAATTTTCTGTGTATCTATTTAACATTCGCACCGCTACAGCGTTTAGTTCAGGTACAATCACACAGTGGCATCCTGCCACCCCGGTAGCGTAATACCGATTCTTTTTGACGGATTGTAAAATGAAGTGCGACACCTACTGGAAATAAATAAAAAAGGGCCCATGGCCGGATTCGTGTAGAATGAAGGTTCCTACACCCGCAGCATAGATGCGATACGATGTGATGTGGGGTCAGATCTTCTTCGAGTCAACTAATAATTATGCTTCCTTGCTAGTTCCCATTTCATAAATAAATTTATATCACTTATAGCATCTAATATTATTCCTTTATGTTCTAT
This sequence comes from Paenibacillus sp. FSL L8-0158, assembly GCF_038592965.1. Classification (GTDB taxonomy): domain Bacteria; phylum Bacillota; class Bacilli; order Paenibacillales; family Paenibacillaceae; genus Paenibacillus; species Paenibacillus polymyxa_D. Next base: position 4,023,303 of record NZ_CP151949.1, read on the forward strand.
ATTATTTTTTAATTCTTTCAAAATGATTGGTTTTACTAGTCTTTTATCTAACTGTTTTTTAGTTCTTGCTATATGTGCTAATCCCAATACAGAATTCGCTCTTACATTTGGATTATCATGTTGCGCTGATTTAAGACATATATCTTGAGCAAACTTCCAATTGTGATGATACATTCCAACTGAAAGTGGTAAATATATAAGTTCTTCTACTTCTCGGCGAGTTAAAATATCTTTTATTTCCTGATCTGTGTATTCTTCGATATGCTTGTAAATTCGCTTCATAGTACTTGCTCCTAAATATAGCCTTTTTATTCCTAGCTGATCTCACATAACGTTTCTGTATTCAAGACGTCCAGCGTATGCCGAATATGTTCGGCTGATTCTACTTCATGGCTTCTCAACTTCTGCCGAACCGAGGTGTGAATGCGACGATGCTTGAATGTGATGTTATGCAAAGTTCCATGACTTCATTAAATCTACTTACAAATCCTGCTTAATTACCATCACCATTCTCTCCATTCTTCTGTAATATCTTGATCTCCCTCAATTTCTAATCCAGCTAGTCTTGCTGCCTTATCTATAAATTCAGCCAGTTCTTCACGTTCCATCGTTTCAATAAAATAGTCGTTCTTTTCATTCAATTCATTAAACGTAATTACAATTTCTTCTACAGCCTTCATAATACTTTCAGGATGTTTAGTTTCTTGTAATAATATTAATTGGTTTAGATAGTTATTCAGGACTTTATCAGACATTAATAATCTCTCTTCCGTAAAAAGGTCATCTCCGTATTCAACCATTCTTTTGTTCCACAATTGAGTTGGTTTTTCATTAAATAGGTCCTGTAATGTCATTGGGCATATCCCTCATTTTCTTGTTTTTGTTTTAATAGATTTTTAAAATCGTTGCATGGTATTTCACCTATGAGTTTGCTTACTAACTTGCTTTTCAATTCACTTATCTTATTCTTTCTTTAATTCATCTTTTTTCATCTGTTAGCACACTTAAAGAAAGACCAATTACGGTCAACATCTGGTCATTACAATTGGCTTGGAGGGTTTATTCCCTTCTAAGTCTCAGGTAATAAAAACCCACCTCGGCTCTCAACCTTTAGGTGATTTTTTACCTTCTCTTGTTGTTATTGATGCATGTTAAAAATGCAAGAATAGATGTCCAAAATAGTAACATTAGAGTCATCGCATCTTTTACTTCCATGGTCTCACTTTTCGAAGGAAAACCATACCCACCCAAGAGTCAATTGTATCTATATTTTACCTGTGTTTACTTCTGCAAACAAGCGTTCCCATATATTTTCTTACATTTTTCTTTTATTCTATTTGTTGTCCATCATTTCTAGCATATAACGCTTCTGTGTTCACGATGTCCCTCTGACTTATGCGAACGAAATGAGCGGCCGCCGTGCGTATGTGTCCGCCTGCCCCCGCTCCCTGGCAATCCTCTTTGCCGGACCGAGGAACCGCCAGGCTCCGATGCGTGGATATGATGTTATCTGATGGATTGGCCATAAAAAAACAGTTCAACTTTCCCTCCATGACATAAGGCAAAGATGAACTGTCTTTAGTTCCTGTTAAAATCGCTATGCGCACAAGTAGCAACTTCTTCTCCCATCAAGCCAACAAAGCCTGAGCGATCTGATCCACAATGCCATTGATACCTGTGGGTCCATAACAGCCGATCCATGTCGCGGCATCGACCGAGTGTATGTGCTGGCGCTCAACGGTATCAAGCATTCCCCAGACACGTTGCTCTGTCGCGGATATTTCCTCATGCATGAGTTCATGGCTAAGCAAGAAGTAATGGCTGGCATGTACAGCCGGTAGTCTGTCAACTGTGATGTGATAGGCCGTGTCGGAGGTATCTGCCACAAATAACGGAACAGGCAGACCTAGATCACGGTACAGTACAGCCCCTGTACGATGAGAGGCAGAATGCACGCGAACCAGAGAATCCAGCGGACGGATCAGTGCCACGCTCTTGCCTGCCAGAACGGGAGCAAGTTCTTCGGACAGCAATGTGGTTCGTCGGTGATAATCCGCTATAATACGCTTTGCCTCTTCTCGTTTGCCTGTCAGTTCACCGAACAGAGTCAGAATAGTCTGCCAGTTTTCATTGCGCTTAAACATGAGAACTGGAGCGATCCGGCTTAACTGTTCATAGTGCGGCTCATGTACCTCGGTGCAAATAATCAGATCCGGAGACAGTCGTTCCACTGCAAACAGGTCGGGGTACTCATATGTTCCGAGTAATTCGGTATTCTGAAGTCCTGCCCTGATCATTTGAGGGAAATGTAACACTGCACTTCCTAGTCCTACACTACCTGCTGGAGAGAGCCCCAGCGCAAGCAAATGATCGGCATATTGCACATCGAGTACAGCGATACGCTTCGGAGGTCCGATAACATGGTATTCCCCTCGCATGTGGCATATCACCGAGCCTTGGGCCGACTCATATGAAGAAGCTGTACGGTTCCGCTGCAAGGAATGAGCATAGTCTGTATCTGTTTTTGAAGGGGCATCAAGCCTATAACGTAGCGGAGGGACGCCATAATATTTCTTAAACGCCCTACTGAAATAATACATGTCGCGATAGCCCATTCTGTCAGCAATTTCACCGATGGGAGCATCCGTATGACGCAGCATCCGCGATGCATTCTCCATGCGCAGCTGAATGACATACTCAATCAGTCCGAGCTGCTTCTCTTGTTTAAATCGTCGCTGCAGCTGTCTTAAGCTGCAGCCAGCAAGGGCTGCCAGCTCTTTAAGCTCCAGATTCTGGCGATAATGCGACGCTATATATGAAGCGATAACATCCACCATGTCAGACACTTCTCCTCCCTGATCACGTTCGTAATCCATGATCAGTTCGTACATCATACCCTGAAGCAACGCATTGGCATGAAAACGTTCCAGCCCTTCACCACGACGCCATTTGGCAACAATTTTTTCTGCATTCTCGATCCATTCTGCTTGGGTTACCGAATTTTGCACAAATGAAGTGCGTAACGGGTGTTTGCGATATGAAGGCAAAACAAGAGAGGCTCCCTCCATGGAAGAAGCCTTGTACATGATCACGATATAATAAAGGTCGTCTGATCTGGCCGTCAGCGTTAAGGATGTCCCCTTAACAACATGACCAGCAAAAGAAGCTCCAATGTGGCAAACCTCACCATTCATTGCAAGCTCCCCTTCCCCTCCGTATGCCAGCAACAACACATTCGAAGTTAATTCCGTTTCGCGAAGAACACTGCCTGTCTGCAAAGTACCGCTAAACTCGTCAAGCATCTTGATCGTTGTATCACTCCATAGACTTGTCTGTTCTTGTAGCGGCATTTCTCTCATCTCCTGACAATAGCATCCTTTGCTAGAGTGACTCACATGACTAGGCTTAACCGATTAACTACAACCAGGCCTGTTAGCAAAAGTAAAATTGTTGCTGTTGTCATTTTAATTGAGATTTATTCTCATTGTCAATTTTCGGACATTTTCTACAATATTCCCCTGACATCTGGTAATAAAAACAACAGGTGATACGCTTGCTTTTAGCGACTGAAATGCTGTCCTTATTTTTTGTGAACCGGGTGAACGGATTTCTTTTTACACCGAACAAATGCCCGGGCGCTCCTTGCGTCAGATATGAAAAATCTGCCTGGATGTGCTGACTTTCTTGCTCAGCATTGTCTACTTCAGGAGTATATAATGGGACAATGCGTATCATGATATTCTCCCAAAGGATACTCATCGAAAGAGGAGCAATCGCAGCAAGCGTCTTTAACAGCGGTGCAAGGTGTAACGCAAACATCTCCTTTACCACCTTTTCCCGCCACACTTCCCTGTCTCCCGTTAGTGCTTCTGCCCGAAGCCCGTTCATAGCTAGAAAAGGAAAATGCGTCCCCCCCTCATTAGCTGTGAGCGTCGGATGATAGAGAAAGCTGTTGTCTAGCCGAAAAGAAACATGCTGATGATGAACGGTCATCGCGGTCAGCAACGGAGCAATCCACAGGTAGCCGATTCGCTTAGCTAACATCGAAGCGGCTACCCTCATGTCAGGCGCACCAATATACTCTTGAAGCCAGCTTAAATACTCTCGGCATGCAGCTTCTTCATGCAGTTGACTCAAAGCAATAATACGGACATTATCTTCAGACGGCTCACCAAGACGAATCGAGTGTTCTTCCACCGTTTGCTGCCATAAGTCAGTCGATAGATAATGGCCCATTTTAATTCGATCCCAACAGTGCTTCCGATGCCTGATCTACAATAATATTAATTGCAAGTGGGCCATAATAAGCGATCCAAAGTGTAGAATTAACATCATATGCACGGTTATTTTTGACTGCATCAAGGGATTTCCATACTGAGCTGCTATCCAAAGCCTCTGCCTCTGCCGCAAACAACTCATCAGACAGAACAAAATAATGATCTGCTCCAATCTCAGGAACTTTCTCCATCGAGATTTCAACGGAGGTATCATCTTTGATCTTCTGGACTAATGCAGGCATTTTTAAGCCCAAATCCTCATACAGAATGCCGCCTGTTCGATGCTCAAGACCATGAACACGAATGCCTTCTTTTCTCGGACGAATAAGTGCTACCGTTTCCTCTCCCAACTTCTCCGACAGCTTCTCCTTCAGTCCTGTAATTTTGTCCTCATAAGCCTTACGCACAGTTTCTGCCTCTGCCTGCTTACCTGTGATCGCAGCCACCGTAGCTAACGTATCTCGCCAATCCTCGTAGAAGTCGAGTACGATTGTGGGTGCTATTTTGCTTACATTCTCATACTCTTTCTCTTGGAAATCAGTCATTAAAATAAGATCCGGGTCCAATGCTACAATCGCTTCCAGATTGGGCTTGTCCCGTGTACCTAAAACCTGTACGTCACCCGGCTTATCGCCTAAATATTCTGGAAATGTGGTATTGCCTTCAGCGATAACACTGCCTGCCGGCTGTTCTCCAATGGCTAGCAATTGATCCAGAAATTTGACATCAAGCACAGCAATTTTCTTTGGTTTCTCGTTAAGCGTATACTGACCCTTCATATGCGAGATCGTAACCGGGAAGGCTCCGGCAGTCTGAGACGCTCCATTCGAAGGCGTGTCCGTTGGAGTTGTAGCAGACTCATTGCCACCATTTGTACCTGCTCCGGCACTGCAAGCCGTCAGTACAAGAACAAGGGCCAGCATCCAGCCCATTAAAAATCGTGATTTATGGTCAGCATGTGCCATGCTTCCGGCAGCTTGCCTCTTTGTTCCTTTATTCATGGTGAATCCTCCTTATGTATGATAATGATTTTCATTATCGAAATATAAGGCGAGTATAATATATCTCCACATCGCGTTACCATGTACTTTTGCGACATTTCAGTCGGACTAATGCGACATGTAAACCGCTTGCCCAGCTTTTATTTTTTTTGCAAATATACAATTGCAATTTGTAAATGTCCGAGTATGGAATATAAACTCCCATATTCGAGAGCTTATATATATCTTCATTTTCAAATCTATCAGCTCTTTTACTAATTACTGCATAATCATCGTCTAATGTATCAAGCCAACAAAACCAAGAATCTCCCATTTTTTCTTTCCATTCATTTCTACCTCTTGTGTCAATGTACATTCAATATCCATTTGTTCCATTGAAACTACAACAGAGGTTTGTATGATAAATTTGTGGGTACTCTTCATTAAATTCTGAATGTGGAAACTCATAAAATGTTCCTTTGGATTCATAAACCATTTTCGGTGAAACATCTATCTTTAATACCCTTTCATCCGCAGATATTTCTAAAACATTTTGCTTTCTCCTTTTATCAAGTATTTCCTATAACGTTCTTGTATTTATGAACCCGTTAGGGGGGTGTCTGCTGAAATGCTTCACTGTAATCCTTCTGGCAGACTAAGGCTCCGAAGGAGCAGCAGCTCGAATATGATGTTAGATGGTGTTCGGCACTTCTATGATTTACTTACAATATCTTCTGAAAACTTCCTATGTCTAACCTTCTATCAAATTCATATCCTATCTCTTTAAATAGAGCGCATTGTTCATATCCGTTCCTCTCAAATAATAATTTACTTCTTGTGTTCTCCATACAAATTGTTACAATTAATGTATGGAAGCCTTGTTCCTTTGCTACTTCCTCAATAAAACTCAATGCTTGTTTTCCAATGCCTTGTCCTAAACAGTCGGGCTTCAATTATATGGTTATCTCTCCACAAATGTCATACGATTGTTTACTCTTGTATTGAGTTATCAATACATACCCTATTATTTCATTATTTTCAAAGATCACGTAAGATTTATAACGTGTATCCTTGTTCATTACAGATAATTTAATTTGGTCAATATCTAATTCCTCAGTATGAAATGAAATTGTTGTATTCAAAACATAATAATTATAAATTTCTCTAATTTCATAAAGATGTTGTTGGATTACCTCTTCAAAAGTCAATGTATTCAACTGGTTCTCATTCCTCCTGTGTTTAATTTACTCTTGCCGAATTTCATCTAACGTTCCTGTATTCACGCCCCGACGTATGTCGGGTGTCCGGCGAATGCCGGATCAAGGACGTATGCCCGTAGCGTGAATATTATATTAAGTGAAATTCCGAGGCAAAATTGAAAGGAAGCTAAAGGATGATTAATGGATATCAATTAAATCAATTTGAGACTGCAAAAAATTATCAAGAAGCCTTTCTGTCAACGAAAAGAGAGTGGGATAAAGGGAAGCGAGACTTGAGTATATGCTTGAATTTAAGTTTTATATCCTGGTATTTGAGTGTCGAATCTGGAAATACGTTTGTTACTCAGGGGCTTGATGATAACGATTATGAAATGATTGAATTGACATTAAGCGAAGTTACAGAAGAAGGGATACATAATTTCTCGAAAGAGACGCAGTTTTTATTGATTTTCGGTTATATGATCACTTTGTTTCCTCATCATTTTGGAGACTATGAGCATTGGGAAAGCATAGGGAAAAACATGCTGTCAAAAGCATACGAGTTGGAACCAAGTGATCCAATAATTGAAATGGTTTTTCTTGCGGACAGTATGAGAAGTGAAGGTTATAAAAATGCTTGTTTAAGAGCACAAGAACATATTAAAGACAGATTTAAGAATAAAGGATTAATGGATAAATATTTTCAAGACGTATTTGATAGGTAATTCAGAGGAACATCACTTAACATAATATTCACGCTGCGGACATTCGTCCTTGGTACGGCAGGAGCCGGACACCTCAGCATACGCTGAGGTCGTGAATACAGAAACGTTATCCGATGCTACTTCTTCTTAGATAAATTACTGGCTGTCAATTTGTTTTTCAAGAAATTAAGAAGTCCATTAATTATTCTTTTTCTCATTTGTTCATAAGTAACCGATACATAATAAGTTCTTTCTTCTTCTACATCTTTACCATACTCTTTCATAACTAATGAATTCAAAACTCTCTCTTCGTTACTTGAACTAAAATGGAAATTTGAATAAATACCTTCATGTACAAAGTCATGTCTAATGTTATAAAAGATCGTCGCTATAATACTTAGACTTATTTTGGGCGAAATCTCTTCACGCATATCTGAGGCTGCTCTCTCTATATGCTCTAACAGAAATTCCTTATCTGTCTCATCTATGTACTCTTCAAAAAAATCTCTGATGATCTTAATTTTAAATCTTTCTTTTTCACCTTGATTAGCTATATGACTTACTGCTTCGATGCTGACTATCCAATAAAATATTGCTAATCCATATCTGCCTGGCTTTATTGATATAAGTTCATCTCCTAATGAGATTAATCTTGAAATATTATTTATGATTCTTCTTGGCCTAACATCTTGGTCAGTCATTTCGTAACAAGCCTTTAATAAATTTATTGCCTTCTCTTCATTTCCAAAAAAATCACTAAAAAATTTTGTATACTCCTTATTGATTACTGATACTTCTATAGTACCTTCAACTATATTCTCTCTTATTATTTCCAAAGCAATTCACCTCAGATTAGATCTAAAGTAGTTTCGGATAACGTTCCTGTATTCATGAACCCCGAAGGGGTTGTCTGTTAAAATGCTTCCCTGAAATCCTTCTCGCAGACCAAGGCTCCAAAGGAGCCACTGCTTGAATATTATGTTATACGACGGATTCACTTCTTGAATCTGCCCTCACTATTGATTATCTCCAGGTAGATATTCAATCAAATCAGATAATTTACAGTTAAATGTATCGCAAAGCTTGAATAAAGTCTCCAGCTTTGTTGTTTCTATATTCGTTTCCCTATATAGCTTATTAATTGAATTCCGACTCAATCCAGATTTCGCCATCAATTCTGTTATATCATCTATTCGATGTTCTGCCATGAGTTCCCTTATATTACACTTGATTACGGTCATCTTTTCCCCTCCATAATTCTATCTTATCTCCCATATCAGTAATCATCAACAAAAAGCAAAGAATTAACTCTACAAAGTCAAATATCCACCTTGTAATTAACCTCATAAAGTTATATAATAACTCTATAAAGTTAATTAAAGGAGGAAAAACATGTGATTAATGCATTAGAATCATTGACAGAGCCACTTATAAGAATACGTTTAGAATTACTCTTTGCTGAGCTTCTGGAGTACCATACGGAGTACAATCAGCTTTCTTCGGAGACAGATCGATACTTTAGAACGCTTCGCGAAGCGTTACCCGATCAACTTCAACATACGGTTTTTCTGTACGAAGATGCTCAAATTTCTCTCCAATCCATCTTAGAAAGAAGCATCTACATACAAGGTTTCAAAGACGCTCTACAACTCTTTAGTGAATTGAAAAATTCTAACATCTAGAGGATCATATGATCCTCTTTCCTATTGTTTTTGATTCTGTCGTATAACGTTCCTATATTCATGAACCCCGAAGGGGTTGTCTGCTGGATTGCTTCCCTGAAATCCTTCTCGCAGACCCAGGCTCTAAAGGAGCCGCTGCTTGAATATTATGTTATAAGATGTCCTCACCTTCTTTGATAATCACACGTAAAGTCCTTGCTACTCTTCTTCTGGGAATTCTATTTCCATAAATAAATATTCTTCATAATGTTCGGTAACCAAATCTTGCAAAAGAAAAAATGATGCTGATACATTTTGAAAATAACTGTTATTCTTAACGCTATCTGGAAACATTGGCAATTGATCAGATGTTAACAATTTCATAAAAATCGAACCAAAATAATAAATATTTGTTATAATTAATCCTAAATGACTTGGTGAATGAACACTTACATGGCCAAGGACAGAGGTGCTTAGTTTTCCAGAATGTTTCAGAGAAGGTATGAACATCGAACGAAATGCTGATGTCGTTGAACTATGAACTGCGCTTGATAACACTGACTTTATTTCACGCCGATGATTGAGAAATCTATCACGCTCTTCTTCGTCAATTCCTGCTGATTCTATGATTGTTTCTATCTTTTTATATATTCTTCCATATGCAATATTTTTCTTCCAAAATTCATCCTCATCTAATTCTTCTGCAAAGTATTGATCGGAAAAATCCTTATCTAACAATGAAACTATCATGAGATCAATTGTTTCTACAAAGGACCTACTAACAGTGCGAGCACAATCTTCTAATCCTTCAGTAATTAATTTCCTAATCGCTACAATATGGGAACATGATCTTGCTAAAAGCATCACTAAAGTAACTGGAATTTCTATATTAGTCTTTCTTGAGTTCCAGCAAAATTTATATAGCAATAAAATAAAATGCAGAGACTCATCTAACATGACAATCCATGGTCCAAGAAATTCATTTGTATCACTTGAACAATTATCATGTACAATTCTTAGTTCTTCCTCAATGTCTATTCTTGTAACTTCATCAAATTGTTTAACTTGATTGTTCCATAGTTGAAGAACTTCTTCTTTCGATTGTTTAAATGGTATTATTTTTTTCTCCATAAGAACCTCTTTGATATTTTGATTTTTTGCAGGGATTTCTTATAGCGTCCCCATAGTTCACGTCCGTCCGTAGGATGGCGGGAACTGTTGTGTTAGCTGAAGGTCTAAGTACGGTTTATAAATTAATAAATCAACTATTCAACTTCTCTAATATCCCAAAATCTCAAATCATTTTCATCAAGATATATATTTATACTATAATATTTATTCCTTATTGTCTCTTTATCATCTTCATAGTACAATTTATTTTTCAACTTTAATTTACCATAAATAAAAACTTTGATTGCTATATCATTTTCCGAATATAATTTCAACTTCTTACTCCAATTAATTTTTCGTGATTTGTCATCAAGCAAATTAATACCTATATAAATTGATGGACATCTAACTAATCCTCTGAAATTTACATTATTAAACTTAACTATATACTCATTTGGGTTCTTCGGTGCTTTTTCAACTACACCATTGCCAAAATAAATACGACTATTATTTATAAAGCAATCACAGTTATAACCATCCAATTCGACAAAAAAGTCTTTGTACAACATTTTTTTGCCATTTGTAATTATTTTTTTCTCATCTAACAAATTATCACTTGAGTAACTTAGATATTTAGAAACAATTGGAGCAATTGTTTTATACTCTGAATATCTTTTCCCTCTAGATGAACTCTCTGATTTCTTCTTTCTTTTTCTATCAATATTGTCACTATCAGCAGTTTTAATTTGCTTCTCCCTGTTTTCCTTTTCTTTCCTTTCTCCAATAGTTAATAAAATATCATTCTCATCATCTATATATTTTCTACTTTCAGCGTTTTCATCCGAATTTAATACCTTCTTTTCCTCCATTTCAATTATGGGGGTACAAGTATGTTCTCCTACTAATAAGAAATAAGGCTTTTTCTTCATTAGAACACGCTCTTTATCTATATTAGCGCAAGTTATTTGTGCTTCACAATTTTCATTTTTACATTCAAAAGCTCTTTTATCACTTATCTCACCATCCCAATAAAGTTCATAAGCTTTTTCAGCATCTATAATTTCTTCGAATTCAATACTATAAGCTTCTGGAATTTTAGGTTCACTCAATATAATCACCTCTAACGTATTCTATATTTATTCTAATTTGACTTTCAGCTAACGTTCCTGTATTCACGACCCAGCTTATGCTGGGTGTCCGGCGAATGCCGGACCAAGGACAAATGTCTGCAGCGTGAATATTATGTTATTGGATGTCAGTGACTTCTTTGAATTACTTAAGTAATTTTCAAATCACTATTTTACTTTAAAATAACGGACTTATTTAGGCTAATCTATATAAGAAAACATATTTTCAAAGTCTTGTTTCGAATCAAAAGTATATTTAATTATATGTTCATTATTAACTTCAGCCTCTTCACTCCAAAGCCTAAAACCCAAACCACTTGTATCTAATTCTACCATCACATAATCGAGACCTAGTTCATAACACTCTTTGTATTTATGATCTGATGAAGGAAAGTTATTTTTAAATTTATCGTTATAGCTGGGCTTAAAGTAGTTAATTAAAGCAGCTTCTGCAACAGCAATATTTTGTTTGTCGGATATTCGTAAAAAACTAGTATTATTCTTTTTTGATTCAACTAGGTCATGGATGTAAATTCTTAAGTCATCATTGGATTCATTGGGATCGAAGAACGCAATTGAATTGGGACTAAATTTCCAAGCTGTCAACCAAACATCAGTGTCCCAACTTCTTTCACTATAAATTTTTTGTACGGTTTCATGCTGTTGTAGTCGATCAAAAACATTGCGAGTTGGTGTTTCCTTAGAACCAAAAGCGCGACCAATATATAATACTTGAAGATCCATGATGGAAGAGTCCATTTCAGATTGAGAAAGAAATGTTTGCAATAATAACGCAGCATGAGATTTAAAAGCTGGTTGTGTAAGGGTTTCAATTATAATATATTGATCATTCATCTCAAAGCTCACCTTAACGATCATTTCATCCATAGGTATTTGAATACTGACGTTCTTAAATGTACCCTCATGAGCAATACGAATATTTCCTTTAAAAATCGACCCTGAAGTTTCATAAGAGGATGTATCAAACATCATAAGAGGTCTTTTACCAACCATATAAATGTGAAAATTATCTTTATCCTTGTACTGTTCCTTTAGTGTCTTAAGTTGATCCTGTTTAAACATGTAAGCATAGTTTTGAACTAACGAGATCCCTTTACTATTTATCGTAAACAGTCCTTCCGTTTGACTTAAATATGATTTTTTAAGTACAATAAAATGTTATTCTATTCATCAACTTCCTGTTAACTGAATATCTAAGAAGGAGATTTATAAGGTTTATTTGTGATTTTCGCTGATTTCCAATAACGTTCCTGTATTCACGACGTTCCACCGACTTAAGTGAACGTAGTGAGCGGCCGCGATGCGGTTAGTCGGTGCGGATGTGTCCCGGCAATCACTTCTTCGACTTTAGTTCCGGGACCGAGACGGCTTGTCCGCCGATGTGTGAAAACATTGTTATCGGATGCTTCTGCCTTCCTAGGAACCCCCTCAAAATAATCTTCTATCACTTTTCTTAAATTACTATTCTTCATTCTTCATATTCTTTATTATCTATTAGCATTACTTCATTTACCCAGTCATCAAAAGAGTTAAATTCTCGTGTTTTTGGCCACTTTGAGTCTATTTCCTTATCCATCTTCCATGTTAGATGCACTTGTACATACTTATCTGGATTAGCTTTGTATTGGTATAATACTTCGTCTTTATCTTCTCTTCGAGCAATGATGTCTAGATCAGCCCCATAAAGAATATGGTTTTCAGATATTTCTTTATGTAGTTCTTCAAGAAAAGTCTTTGAAGTTTCATGTATCCACGGTTCTAAAAATTTCTTTTGTGGTCGGAGCATTAAAATCACCCTCATTAATTCTTTTTAAGTTTTTTCATATTGCAGAAGTTTCCGATAACGTTCCTTATTCACGACCCAACGAATGTTGGGTGTCCGGCGTATGCCGGACCCAGGGCGTATGCCGGACCCAGGGCGTATGCCCGCAGCGTGAATATTATGTTATATGACGTTCCCTGTTTCCTGATTTAACCTACACACCTTTATATTTATCTTCAATATCTCGAAATAATTGATGAAATACTTCCATTTCATTATTTAAAGCATCGAAGGATTCTAAAAATAACTTTTCAATATCTTCGTTATACAATTTTGAGTAAGCAAAATATCTCATTGCTGCGAAAGTAATAATATCACTTATCTGTCTACAACCATGTGCTAATTCTTTCGCTTCTCGTCTATCTGCCGCTCTGCCGTTATGATCAATGAGTAAATTAATAGCATTAGCATCCTGATGTATTAGTTAACTACCAATACCATAGCTATGAAACATTCCATTAAGATTACTATATAAAGGATGTTGTGAAAGCTCTTTAACAATTTCGCTATACGACCATCTTTGCTCCAACTCTTTTCTAAATTTTCTTGGGTATTTTTTTCGAGTTCTTCCAATATTTCATCATCAAGAATTACATCTTTAATAAAAACCATATCACTGTTTAATGGTTCTGGTAAACTATCTACTAATGTCTTGGCCCTCTTCGTTCGCTTTATTTCACTTATTGCAGGGAGCACTTCCCAAAACTCATTAATCTTACTTTCTCTTTCTTCATTTGTCCCTAAGGTTAGATAAACGAACTTAATTGTTCCTTCCATTATTGATCGAAGTAACATCTCATTGTCCCATAGGCGTACATTCGCAATTAAGACTAAGCTACTTTCACTTGTTAATTGGCAACTTACAGGCAATTGTTTGAGGACATATCTATGATTCTCAGAAATATCTAAATCTTTATTGAAGTAGGCTGACGTCAAAACATAATAATCATGCAAAATGAAGCTTGCTTGACGTGCGAGTTTCATTAAGGTTTCTTGAACTAAATTCATGATTTGCACCTTTCAGAATTATTATTTTAGGGAATGTCATATAACGTTTTTGTATTCACGAACCCCGTTAGGGGTTGTCTGCTGATATGACTCCCCGATACCCTTCTCGCAGACCCAGGCTCCATCAGGAGTCGCAGCTTGAATATTATGTTAGCTGATGTTGACGACCCCTTTGAAAAAAACTGACGATCTACTCCTCTTCATCTAAAATAATATATTCTTCAACTAAGTCATCTTCAAGTTCATCTTCATAATCATCCTCTTTTTCTTCATTTTTCATTTTTTCAATTATTTTTGCTAAAATCGTTTCTGCAAAGTTTATTAACTCCAAGAGTTGTTTCTTGCTTCTTATATATCCCGTATCGTGTGAAAAATCATTTGCCAGATCTATCATTTCCTGTTGTAAGTACAAATTCATTAACGGGTCATTCTTGAGATTTTTCTTCAATTTTCCCAATACATTGTTACCATAATGATCCTCGGGTAAAGAGTAATTATAATAAATGCTATAATATTTAATTAATGATTCTAGTATTGTTCTAATTGTATTTCCACGTGCTCTAATTTCATCAAAATCAAATTCGTTTAAACGATTGATTTTAACCTTCACTTTTCGAAGTCTATCATTCACATGATCGAGAGTTGCATACATAAGAATAAGTTTAGAAAATCCCGTATCCAAAGATCTTTCTTTAGGTTGTAATAAGAAACTAAAGAAAGGTATATTATGTAAAATGCATTCATGAATATAAACATCTTTAAGATACCTTATTGATGTAAATAGTTCCTCCAAGTTTTCTTTAACACTAACCATCGTTTCATCTAAGTGATTAATTTCCAAGTACTTCTTTACTTCTTTAACTTTTGCAACTATAGGCATTATAAGAATGTATAGATGGCCTCTTAAATTAACAAATTTAATTTCGTTTATATTGCATAATGAGAAAATATAGTGGGCGCTATATATATCAAAAGTCATACTCTCAAAACCACGAGGAGGTGGATTCTTTACAAAGTCTTTCCATACAAAATGAATAAAATCTCCTTTATTCTCTATTGAACAAAGATTGTCATAGTTATAATGAGAAAAATGATCTATTATAAACAGCCCATCAGTATTATCAAATAAATCTTCTAAAAATAAAAAGCTTTCTTGGTTTCCATATAGTACATTAGGGCTGTTATGCTTCTTCCATATATCTATAAAAACTTTTTCACTCATTTCATATTTTTTACTATTCATAAATGGATCCCCTTAAATCAAGTTGTTATTGGAATATCAGTAATTTCAGCTAACGTTTCTGTACTCACGACACCCAGCGAATGCTGGGTGTGTCCGACTGTTCCTGCCTCCCAGAAACCCCTCAGCCGGACCGAGGGCGCATGCCCGCAGCGTGAATATTATGTTAAGTTGAAGTTACCGACCTCTTTGAAATTCTATCTAAGTCCTTATTATCTTTACATATGTCCTTACTGAATCAGACTCAGCCTCAATATTTTTATCATTTGTTTTATTTTCAATTATTTGTAGCCCATTAAAACATGCGTTTTCTTTGTACCATTCAATTAATTCAAATAGTGGTATACTTTGTTCTACCACACTCGTATCTTCATAGTAAGAAGCTAATGTAATTATAAATGTCGGCGCCAGAGCATCGGCACTTAAGTAAAATACAAATTCCTTATCTGTATAATGCTTTTTAAGATATAACTCTACTTCTTTCTCAAGAAAAGAAAACGCTTCTAATAATTTATCTGATGGTACTCTATCCTTCTTTATAAGCCTATTAAATCCATGAATATAAATAAAATTATGACTTTCTTCAATGCCAATTAGCTTAGGATCATTTGAAAATAAAAAAACTGGCGAAGTTATTATTTTAGTGATTTCTCGGTATGCCTTCTCAGCGTGTTTTTTTAAGTAATCTAGAATCAAGTTCTTACCCTCTCTTTGGTAATTTCACTTAACGTTACTGTATTCATGAACCTCGTCAGGGGTTGTCTGCTGAAATCCCTCTTCGAAATCCATCCCACAGACCCAGGCTCCGAAGGAGCCGCCGCTTGGATATTATGTTATATGACGGTGCATTGAGTTACTCACATTATTCATTTTCTGTTATCCATTTTAATAAATGAATTTCAGATTTAAACTTTTCTCCCAATTTATCTTCCTCATATTTGTTAATGTGATCTAGGACTCCTTCTAATATTCCAACACCTACAATCAAAGATAAATTTGATGTTGCGTTTTTATTACTTATTATCCCTTTTTGTTTTTGTATTTCTAACAATCTTTCTATCATTTCTTTAAAGCCTCTAAGAGATGTTTCACCTTTATATACAAATTCTCTATTAATATCTACCGTTTCAAGTTCATTTTGATATTTTTTTATAGTCTCGTTTCGATGTTGTTCTGCCACATTGGCAGTCCTTTGCATCGGTCCAAGTTGGTATTGTGTTCTCCATCTAACAAATAACTCCTTGGATATTCCAAGTTCTTTTGAACCATCCCATTGATCAAGATTTCTATTCACTACCATATCATGCATTACTTCTTTCATTGTCTTTCCATATATGTTTTCAATTCGATCCTTATGTTCCTTGTTAGTAAGAACTGTATTATTGGACATTAATTTCACTCCTTTATATATGTTCTTCGTCCTGTCATATAACGTTCTGTATTCACGACCTCAGCGTATGCTGGGTGTCTGGCGAATGCCCGTAGCGTGAATATTATGTTAGGCGATGCTACTGACTTCCCTAAATAACTCATACAAGTCTATATTTAAACGTTAATTCATTCATATTTCGCTTTGAAAGTTGTTGCAATGTTGCAATCAGCACAGATTGAGCCATTAAAGTTACACTATGATTTTCTTTCATAAAAGAACTAAATTCTTCAGTACCATCGAAATAATTAAATTTACCAGGAAAGTTCAATCCACCATGTATAAACTTGGAACGGTAATCGTACATAGATTTGAATAACTTCTTATATTCATTTTGTACTCCTAGGAAAACTTGTGACTTCTCTACCAACTGTTCTTTGATTCCGTTATTACTTGAACTATACAATGCCTCCAATCCTATCATTGTGTAAAATAGATCCATACCTTCATTAGATTCATTAACATCTCCAAATAGATATGTTAATGCTGTGAGAGCCCTTTCTACAGCAGTCCCACCTATTCCATCAAGAAAACCAACTTTCTTTGTAATCCATTCCCATACTTCAACAATATCCAAATGTTCAAGTGTCGGCCATTTTGTTTTTTGCGTAAATATATAAGCTTCTTCAAATCCATTTATAAGTATTTTTGTTCTATTATAAAACTGATCTTCAATATAAATAAGGCCTTCATCAACTTGAAAAGAACCTACTCGTGAAATATTAATAGTGATAATAAAATCGTATAAACGCTTGATGAAATAATCAACCGATTCTTTCTCCCATAAGATTATTGAAGGAATATTCCATTCCTTTATTCCTTCAATTGGTGTATCAATAATCTCCAATTCGGTTTGTACTAAAAGATAGATTTTGCTTCTTCCCGCCTTATTTATTAGCTGTATTCTATCATCGTTCTCATCAGCTAATTTAAACCTTACTATAGCTTGATTACCTACAATTTGATCAGCATCTAATGGAAAAACAATCTCTAATAACAGTAGCTCTTGGATAACTTGATTAATAATCTTGTTAAAATCGTATTCTTGTGAAAATGATCTCATAACAGGAAGTATTACTTCAATTTTCTTTTTGATTATTTCCATTTAGATGACTTCACCTCACGTTAATTTTCAGTGGTGTTGCCTAACGTTCCTGTATTCATGAACCCCAAAGGGGTTGTCTGCTGAAATGCCTCTCCGAAATCCTTCTCACAGACCTAGGCTCCAACGGAGCCGCAGCTTGAATATTATGTTATGTGCAGTTATCACTCCATTGATTGACATTCTAATTTACGCCTTCCAACCCATCTCTTTATACAATCTTCTAATCTGTTTTATAAAACTATCATCTTCTCTTCCCTTATTTATAATCTCTTCATCGGTGGTTACAGCCCATCTAAAAATTTGTTCAATACTCCCGTAGCTACGTTTAAATCCTTTGGCCAACTTCAGTATGTTTTCTTTAGTTGGTGCAAATGATAATACTACTCTTAACTCTTCATCTGTCCAAGGTCTCCCCTTATTTTCTATACTATACGCTTGTTTTTTTTCATATTCAAAAATCAATAATTTCGTTTTGTGGATTACTTGGTCTGTTGTTAGTTCTTCAATTCCTTCATTAAGTAATTCAATTAATCTATCTTTATATTCTTTCTTTTTCATAGATTTCCCCTCCATGATCTTTTCAATAATTACACATAACGTTCCCGTATTCATGACGCCCAGCGAATTGTGTCCGGCTGCTCCTGCCTCCCCGAAATCCTTCTGCCGGACCGAGGGCGTATGCCTGATGCATGGATATAATGTTAGATGATGTTGCTGACTTTTTCGAATCACTCTGGATATTTCATTGAGGCTTCTATCAATTCATCTTCCTCATCGAAAACTCTTAACACTCTGTCAATATCACTAACTTCGTAGCTTCTAACTACAATAAGCTGTCGCATATGAAGACCTGGTGGATCTATGTTTGGCCTAGACAAGTTATTTAGCAATCGTTCTGGTGTATATAAAATGCTCCATCTTTTGGAACCATCCGTGAAATACATCGTGATCTCTATCCAATTCCATTCTTCTGGATTGTCAGTTTCAACCTCATCATCGAAATGCCATCTTAATAGCCTTGGTCTTAAATCCAGCTCTTTCACAATGTTTTCACCTCTCTTTGCAACCTATCAATTTCATCTAACAACTTATTTACGAACTTTCGAAAGAATACTCTCTTCGTCATATTCACGAACTTCGTGAATCCTGCACTTTGTTCCTGATTCCCGCACTTTCTACGTTTCAATCCTCCTGCCCGTTCATCCGATCGAACGGGCTTTGAATCAGCCCAAATGTCCCGCCTGCTCACATGTGTACACCGCTCCGTCGTTCGCACACTCTGATGCCCTAGCAGTTCCTGAATATAGCGAATATCTATCCCATTCTCTAGCAAATGGGTCGCAAAGGAATGCGTCAGCGAATGAATACTCACCTGTTTGCGAATATCCGCTCCAACCAGCGCTTTTTTCAAACACTTTCTGCGCTGATCGTTCTGTCAGGTGACGGCCTTCCCTCTGCCCTGGAAACAGCCAGTTTTCCGGCAGCTATCCCCTATGTACTGCTCGACCGCCGCAAACGCCGCTTCGGATAGCAGCGTTTGCCGAACCTTCCTGCTTCATTCCGATAAAGTAGGTAATCTTCATCTCGCTTGTCTCCTTAGTATATCAGCCGTTCAAAAATTTGGAAATCTAATTTTGCACAAAAAAAGGGACTTAAGATGCAAATTCACCTTAAGTCCCTGATTCTTTCGAATCAAATCATTCATCCTTTAAGTTCAATTTTCATTATCATAATTACTTAAAATGAGACTCCGAAAACAGTGGAATAGTGTAACGTTAATCTCTTGTATAAGGATACGCAGCTAAAAAGCATAGTCTCTCGCCGTTTTTTTCAGGCAAACCGCTTGTATTACAATCATATATAAAGAACAACGAATTATATTTACCATCTATTTTACTCAAGTCATTTAATAGTGGAGATAAAAAAGAATCAACATAGGAAACATCTTTTATACCTTCATCTGCCCCATCCATCAGAAAGACTCCTTCAGCAAAATCTTCGTCATAATCATCTATTTCATGATCATTTAAAAAACTGCTAAAGACATCCTCATTCTCATCCTCCGGGTATTTGATCTCAACATACTCAAACAACTCATCTTCTGAGGCAAAGTGACCGTACCAGACGGACACCATATTTTTTTCAAAGCAATTCATATCTTCACCCCGCTAATATTTCAGTTTATACGTATGGTCTATCTGTATCCCCACAACAGCTATTGAAGCTAAAAAGCCCGCACTGATCGCGGGCTTTGCTGTATATTTAGTCAAAATCATGCCTAGTAGACTTGCTACTCGACCTTGAACTGTTTTAATTCGTCTTGAAGCTTATTGGACAATTGGTTTAATTGTTTGGATAGTTCAGCAACCTGTTCGAAGCTCTCCAATTGTTCCTGCGTGCTGGCGCTGACCTCTTCGGTTGATGCAGAATTCTCTTCTGTGGTGGAAGAGATGATCTCCAGCGCCTGCAAAATCTCATCTTTGTGCTTGTGGACTTTGGAGGTGTTGTTGCTGATCTGGATCATTCGCAATTTCAAATCTTCCAAATCCTTGTTAATGCTAAAGAATACTTGCTTCGTGTCCTCCACCGATCTCGCATTTTCTTCCGCAATTTTCAGCCCATGAACTGTATGCTCAACCGATACGCTGGTTTTTTCTTCAATCACACGTACCTTCTTATAGATTTCCTGTGTTGCCAGCGCCGTCTGCTCAGCCAGCTTGCGAACCTCCCCGGCAACAACAGCAAACCCTTTGCCCTGTTCTCCTGCACGTGCAGCTTCAATGGAAGCATTGAGCGCCAGCAGGTTGGTCTGCGTTGCAATTTGGTTGACCGTATCCACAATGCTCGAAATCTCATGACGGCTCAGGTCGATATCCTGAATGATAGCCGACATCGCTTGTGTGGAGTTATGATTTTCTTCCGCCCATTTGGATAGCTGATCTACTACTGCAAGCCCTTGTCCGCTTTGCTCAGCAGAGATTTGCACCATCGTTTCGATGGTTTTGGCATCATTGGCAATCTCGTCAATTTGGCCCGATAATGCTCCGGTTTTTTGTAAAATGTTATCCGTTTCGATGGATTGGTAGTTCGTTGCATTGGCAATCTCATTAATTGCTGTCGCAGTGTCGTTCATCGTGATCGCGGTTCTGGAAGAAATGGATTGCAAATCATGAGAAGACTGATTCAAGACTTGAGCTGAGCCACCCACCATTTGGAGCATGCCTTGAATTTTTTGAACCATATTGTAAATCCCTTGAGAAATTTGCCCGATTTCATTGTTGGATTGCGTATCAAACTGAACGGTCAAATCTCCATTTTCAATCAGCTTGATTTTTTCGAGCAATTTCGGGATCGATCGCAACAGATAACGGAGCGTTATATAAGAAATCACAACAAGCAGGATGGTGGCTGCGGCAAAGCCGCCAATGGTAAGCCAGGTAAAGGTTTTTAATTCTGTGAGCACCTCTTCTTCAGAAATGGTTAAGCCTACAGACCACCCCGTATCTTTACTGGTTGCATACCCAATATAACGAGGTTCCCCATTATCATTAATTAGCTGTACTCCGGACTCACCAGCAATCATTTTCTTTCCAATCTCCCCAAGATCACCTGTGCTTTCGTTAATCTTTTCTTTCAGCACTTTATTTTGATCGGGGTGATACAAAATATCTCCTGTTTTGGACGCAAGAATCGAATAACCTGTGCTTCCAAGCGAATAGCTTTGCATAACGGCAGGGATGTCTTTGAAAGCAATATCAACAGCAGCGAATCCAATTAATTGGTTACTGCTATCTTTGATCGGATAGAAAATGCCCATGAGCACATTACCCGAATTGACGTCCTTATAGGGTTCTGAGTAGTATAAACCGTTTGCTTCAACTGCCGGTTTAAAGTACGGGCGTGTATGGATATCGAAATCTGGTTTAGAAGCAACACCATCATTCTGAAGAAAGAAGCCTTTACCAGATATTCCTGCAATCCAGGCGTCGGCAAAAGATGGCTCTGCCTTTACAATGGCTGCCAGAGTCGCTACTGTTTCCGCAGCATAAGGAGAAGTTTTCACCATTTCTGCCGATGGGGTGGTTTCTAAATATTGCTTAAAAAGATTGTTCGTTGACATTTGTTTGACAAGTGATCCCTTTTCCTTAAACAACGCATCGAATTGAGTGACAACGGCCTGCGTCTTGGTCTGGAGCATGGCCTCTTGCTGCTTAACAAGTATGCTTTGCGTGCTTGCAAACATGAACGTCCCCAAGGTTGCAAAGACGACAACGATAATAACTAACAAGACCATGGCCAATGTGTTGGCGATGCTGGATGATCTGAATACGCGCTTCTTCATATTTTGTGACATGCTGCCATCTCCCCAAGGAATATTGAGCGAAAAAGCTCTTAGATAATATGTCGGAAGTTTGCAGCTGTTTTAATAGGTTTTTAGTATACACAATTTAAAGTTTTGCTATCTGATTCCTCATAAATTCCCTCCCAGCCTGTTCGGTAACTCCAGCAAAAAATTATGGCAGCACAAAGAGCCTCCGTCAGACGCAGGCTCTTTACTAAAAGTTATAAACACGCAGGGTTATGCGGACTTAAAGTGTATGAGCAATCAAGTAAGCTCAACCTCTTTATTCTCTATCGTTAACCCAACTGCATCGTCGTGATACATGTATCGTTTTTCTCATATGTAGAGAATTCCGTTTGGGCCGTTTTACCTTCATGATTCACGCTAATGCGGTAGGTTTTATCCCTTGGCAGCCATAGATCAATAAAACCATTGGGTTGTGATTTCATGGCAGCATTCTCCATAATGACATTCCCTTCGGAGTCGTGAACGGTCACATTGAATTCTCCGTTTTTTATTTCGCCTTGGCAGCCCGTTAGACTATGAGTTGCGCAAGGGTGAGTCTGTTCCACATATGGCGCAATCGAAACAAAAAACTCGTTGTCAGGCAAATTATAAGTTATGGGTTGTGTATTGTCTTCGTTAACAATCAACTGGCTGGAATTAATGGAAGCGGATTGGGCTGTTGCCTTGCCTGCACTGAAATCATGCACCAATTGCTTGATATCTGTTGTCCCGAGCTTGTCCGCTCCTTCTTTCTGAAAATTCCCTGCAATCAGGTACGTCCCCAATGCCGCAACAACCAATCCTGAAGCGACCAAGATTCCTTTTTTCATCTGGAGTTCATCTCCTTGTCCGTTTTAAAACATTATAAGGGAGAACACACCGTAACGGACAGAAAACGGCACTGAGGTCACCAGATATTCACATCTTTGCTTGTTTATTCAGACGTATCTGCATTACATTAGATGATCACCAAGGAGGAGCAAAGGAGCATAGGCACCTCTGCTGTCTCAACGTACAAACACCCCACCACTCCTATGGAGCTACGGGGCACAATTCTTTTTAACGATCCCGGTTCACAATATAATTCATTAGATGCTTCAGAAAAGCGATATTGCGGGGCACCTCTCTTAATGCTTCCATAGCAAGGCAGTAGTGCTCCCACATCTCTTGACTGGCACCTTCGTAACCAAGGATGGACACAAAATTCGAATTATTGTTATCCGAATCCTGACCCACAGGTTTTCCAAGTAAGAGCGTATCTCCTTCCACATCAAGCAAATCATCTTTAATCTGAAAAGCAATCCCCATATGATAGGCGAATTTCTGCAAAGCGGCAATCTCCGACTCCTCGGCCTGTGCAAGCATGGCTGGCATAACGAGACAAGCCTCAAACGCCACTCCTGTTTTGTAAAAGCACATCATATTCAGCTGCTCCAATGTCAAAGCCTTTCCTTTGGAATCCAGATCCATCGCCTGACCCATACACATATCCTCTGCCTTGCGGGCCGAGTATTGGATCAAGGCAAGCACCGTTTCAGCACTGAACTCATCAAGTGACGATTGTTCCCCGATCGCCTTCTGGATCAGATATAGTCCGGTTAATTCCGCGGTAGCGCTGTTGTGCACCTGATGCAAGGTCTGACGCCCTCTACGGGTAGAGGCGTTATCCTGGGAAGGCAAATCATCAAAAATCAGGGATGCTGTATGCATATATTCCAATGATCGCAGAAGAGGTACGATTGCCGAAGCGTCTAATCCATATTCATTTACGCCCATGACCCAGGTCAAAATAGGACGTATCCTTTTCCCATCCCCCTCGAGACTATAATTTGCAGCATCAATAAGCTGTTCTTTCATGACCTCGATCCCATAAGGCTTGGTAATTTTCAAATGGTTGTTAATCTGATCACGGACTGTTTTGACCGTATTCATAAAATCTTCCTTTTCCCTCGAATCATTTTTCAGTTGAGTAATCATCTGGTCCCGAAGTAGCTTATCTAAGAAATCTACATCATCCGCTTTTTGTACCATCTTCTGAATGAGATTATTAAATTCTGGATTTCCGGATGCAAAAATCCCCATTATTTCATTGTACTTTTCTGCACCTACCCGTTCTTTATAACGTTTGAGTCCATTTATTGCACGGTCCAGTATCACCTCACGAGCCGTGGCATCGGAATGATACACGTTATGGATCAAATTAGAAATGACCGCCCAGTATAATTCGAAGGGATTGATCAAATCCGATCTTTGATGATGATATTTTAAATAATAGGTATAGGGTGTTACCGCACTATCTCTCATATCGTCAGCCATATCCGCAAAATCATCAGCTAGCTGGTTATAGATACCATAATAGAATGTTCGTTGCTCAAACCCGTCATCCTCAGGAGCACTAATCACGGAACGGACAATCAAGCGGGAAGAAGCAGATTTTAAAATCACGGGTATATAAAGCTCTTCATTGGTGTAATGAGCTCGCGTTAAGTCCTTATCACGATCGATATCTTGAGAATGAAAAAAAACATAGGACTGCTCGAAAAAGGTTTGCTGTGTGTCTGGCCGCTGATGTGCCTTAATATACTCAAAAGCATCCGAGAGCTCCGAATGAATATAGCGAATGAACTTCATATGATCGCCAGTCCAGTCGCCCAGCTCTGGCACAGATCCGGTAAGTAGCGCGGTACGTATCATATGGGAATATTGTTCTTTCTCTTGAACCGTCAAAACCTGGGAGTCGAGAAGATCATCAATAAAAGGATAGGTCAGCCCATAAGAATATCCAAGCCTAATCGCTTCATCCAGTCTGCGAGAACGTTCACCAGGTGACACGGCTTCGTCCATTTCTTCCATCACATGCAGAATAACCCCAATAATGATTTTAATCAGCTTGCGCTGGGCGTGCTCTGCATCCATTTCCTCAGGAATATGAGAAGATACAGAGTTAAGCTTGTTGATTACCCAAATTACAGTGGCTTCGATTCCTTCCTTTTGAGACCACCGATATACCCCGGCTATATTCATAAACTCAGGTTGATCTCTCCTGTGAGCACGGGTGGGTTGAAGCAAATATCTTTTGACGTCAGCAATGACGCGCTGAATCCGGGTCTGAGTGTCAGCAGAATCTAGAGCCTTGCCTAGATCTCTCATGTAAATATAAGAGACACTCCGATTCAGATAATCATCCAATTTCCCTGTGTAACTCAGCCATTGAATATATCTGTAATAATCCCGAGTATCCGGCTTTCTCTTTTTCCGTGAAAAGAAGGATAACCATGAAGAATGCTGGATATGGCCTCTTTTCCATATATGGATATCTTCTGTAAGAGAAGTCATATAAGTCTTATCCTTGATCTGATTATAGAGTGATGCAAAATACTGAAGCGCCTTCCGCTCAGCCAGCTGATATCCTTTATCGGCTTGAAATTTTTCATTCATATGATGCATTACCTCAACTTCTCATTAAGTTAAACATGGTTGCATTTTTCCCTGAGGGAACGAATTTGGATCATGTTTTTATCTTTATACGGAAAAAAATCTGTGAGGTTACGAATAGATTATATCCTTCTATATATATGCTTCAATTTCAGAGTAGAACGAAAATAATGATAGGGAGGCAGAACCATGGATATTGATGTGTCAGCACTGCAGGAAGTACCGTTACCTCCCTGAATGATCTTGTCAAAACGTATGAATAAGTATTACACCCTTTGGTGTTAAAGAAAAGCCCACGTCTGACGTGGGTTTTTACGCTAACTCTTCTATAGTCACCTGATACAGTAGAGAACCTTCACGGAGCAGCAGGCGGTCTTTTCGGAAATCCTGTTCGTGCGGCTGAAGAAACTTTTGATCGTCATTTAAAAAACGGATGTTTTGCCCTTTGGACAAGCTACCTGGCTTCACATTCATTTTCAGGACATATTGTCCACTCTTTCCGTACCCGCCGTCGAACAAAAAGTGATACCCATCTGTGGCCACCCCGGAGCAGCCGGAAATCCTCGGATTCATAAACGTAATATTCGTTCGGTCGTTACCGGAAATACGTCCTAATGAAAAGTCTGAATAGTAATAAAACCAGATTTCCTGTTCGCTGACTACGTTCAAAGCATAACAATCATGAATGTCTGCCGCTTGGTTCTCATATATTTTGTGTCCCTCTTTATTCCAGGCGACAAGGCCGGAGGACCCCACAGGCTCATTCCAACCATAATTTCCGAATATACCTTCATCAAAATAACTGGTCCAGATCGTACCTTCTTCTGTAACCTGAACACTCTGGATACCGTCTCCAAGCAGCAGTTCATTCACAGTACGGCCTTCATAATCAATAATTTTACCATTTAAATCGTATTGGCCGGGTCCATAATAATGACAACGCGCTCCGACGAGTAACAAATAATCTTTTAGAGGCTGTACATAATGATAGTTGAACTGCTGCCCCTCCACATACACTTCTTCAATGTGATCGTCTATAATGAGTATCTTGTAAGTACGTCTCTCTTTAAGAGAGGCAGGCGGGAACATTCCCCGCACTCGTTCTGGGACTTTATCAATTAGCAAAATATACACGCGTCCATCAGGACCAAATTGGGTCGAAACGATCTCAAACCCTTTTATATCATTGGAAATATCGACAAATGAATGAAGCTGTTTATATAGATGTGACAATGTAGTTCCTCCTCTAAAAGATCAGTAAAGTGAAGTGTTAATTGTACTGGACTTCATTTTGTCATAACAACATGTTACTGAGGAGGGCGGAAGTATGGCGATATGGGTAGTAATCCCAAGAGATGAGTCATCGGCAAAATATAGCGAACAAAAAAAGCTGGGTTCTGCTTCATAAGAAAAGCAACCCAGCTTGATCTTTATAGATGTTCCCCTTAGAGTTTCTGGCCCTTGTCGGCCTTCTGCCATAAAGCCTCAGTCAGCTCATCTATCGTCTCCTTCATCGCCAGCTTCTCGCGCCAGTGGCTCGGGATACCGCTTAGCCCGTAATAAGCTCCTGCAATCTGGCCGTACACCGCCCCGGTCGTATCGGCGTCATCCCCCAGATTTACTGCCAGCAGTGCTCCCTCTTCAAATGAAGTCGAATGGTGAAATGCCCACAGCGCAGCCTCAAGGGAACGAATGACATACCCGCTTCCTTGTATTTCGGGCGGCACCTTATACTTGTAAGATCCCTGAATGATTTCTTCAATGGCTGTCGAATAAGCTGACTGCTCCTGCCGCCACTTATAGCAAACGTCGGGTGATAACATGGATTCTTTGTCCGCTCCCCGCAGACCTGCCACAAGGATTGAAGCAAGCACAGCACAGGCCTCCACACTTTCGACTGCTCCATGGGTGGTTCGCGAGCTCAGCTCGGCGTACATCACTGCCTCTTCCGGACGGTTCGCATAAACCATGGCAACAGGTGCAAGCCTCATGATCGAGCCATTACCGGCAGTCATGGGATCAACGGACCCGCTATATGGCTCTCCAGTGGCTTCGAAGCGATGCAGTGCTGCTCTCGTTGCACCACCGATATCAAAGCACGTTCCCGTGCTGCTCATATATCCCAAGTGGTACCAATTGGTGTAACGGCGCATTTGGTCTGCTGGATCAAAGCTATCTATTCGCACCATACTCTCGGCCAAACAGAGCGCCATAGACGTATCGTCCGTCCACTGCCCTGCCTTCAACCCAAATACACCACCGCCTACGATATCCGTTACAGGTTCAAATGTGCCTGGACTGCTAAACTCTACTGTGGTTCCCAAAGCATCACCCACAGCCAGTCCAGCGAGACATCCATAAAAACGATCCTTGATCAGTACCATTTTGATGTACACTCCTTTGTATTGTTATAACTAATGCATATATTTCCATATCACTAGGAAGGAAGAATATCCGGTACGCCATTTATTCGTCGTAGCTCAAGGCTGTACAACCGCTATCTGGATTTAATTCAATGAAAATCCCTGCCTCATGATGGTAAATGAGTGGAAATCGCTCCGTATCTATATATTCTCGCACACCGCTTGAAAGCCGCCATACCTGAAGCGGGACTTCTTTTCCCCATAAGAATAATCGGTCGCCGGAAACGGCCATATCTGCTTGGGGATATGGATACATCCTGTATTCATCAGGCTTACAATAAAGAGGCGGGATCGCAGAAATCACACGTCGGTACTCAGGCTGAGTCATATCGAATAGGACAACTGCCGGTTCCACTCCTTCCTCTCCCCAATCTTCCTCCTCCAGTAAATCGGCATCCATCTGTCCCCAAATCGCCAATGTATCAGGTCCTATCCAGCACACTGGCCCATCCCAATCTATGGTGTGCCAAAGATGGCGAACTGATGGACCATTCTCCGATTCCCATGGGTTCAGTAACCAATCGGATAACGACCAAGTTCGGACCACTCCTAATGGAGCCCACACCCATCCCGTATCCGCAATCCATTTTCCCTCTGGAGAAGCCAGTAGTCTCCCATGAAAGTAATCTAGATAGTGCTCATCTTTGCTTTCGTTGTTATAAACAGGGGTAGGCCTTGCAGTCAAAAGCATCTCTGTTTCTACATCCGTCAGATCCAGCCGATTCCATTCCGTCCCATGAACAAGAATACATGCACCATCTCGATGAACAAATGCCAGGGGAAACATACTTTTATCGGAGTGGTACTCATCCCGTGATAATTGCATTTTTTCTTGAGCATGGACTAAATCATACACTGCCGCATGCCGACCAAAACGATTGGATATGGCTACGTACTTGCCGTCAAGACTGGTAACCATTTGGACAGGTTGCAGGGGATTAAAATCAGGAATACAAATACGTGTGCATAATTCTGCGCTACCAGAGCGAAGTTTTAGTTTCCACAGTTCTGCTTGTGTGTTTAGCGCCAGCAGAGTTATGCTTTCCTGAGAGCCACCTTTTACAGGATGAATGGCTGTAAGGCGTCCGATAGACGATGGTAAATCAGGTAAAGAAACGTGATGGAATGGCATCATTAAACCCCTTTTATTCTGGATAAATAATAATTTATACCCGCATTTGTGAAGCTGGATTTATCAATAAAAAATCTGATTTCAAGCAATGCAGTCAATACTTTCATAAAAACTCCCGGTTTTTTCTTGCAAAATAATTTAAGATATGTAATTTCACTAGGATTACTTTTGAGAACAAAATAGGAATAATTCATCAAAATCAAATGGGAGATGAACTGCTCTGTTGGTGATTGATGCTCATTGATACAGTCGATCAGCACTTCTAATACCCTATGTTTATTCGAGTTGTAGGCTTGTATAAACAGCGTTGCTTCTGCAAACGGCTTGTTGAAATCATCGAATGGAAAATCATATACCTCATGACTGCCCAGGATGAAGTTGACCAACTGGCCTTGCAAAATTTTTATTCTCCCCAGTGCTGCTCGGGTATCCATATCCGTCTTATTTTTGTTAATATGCTCATGCAAAATGTCAATTAGAATGTGCAAATCATACTGCTGTGCGTCCTCCATGCGGTACATTATCTTATTATTTTCAATTGTTAGACGATCATAAATGTCATCACCTAAACCCAGTTCATATAAAAGATAGTGCAGGAAAAATAGTCTGTCCTGAGTAAGCGAGAATTCATTCCCTCTCTCTGCTAGATGTGAAACTTGATATTGATAATAGAAACAAAATAAGTTTTTTCGCCTATAAACAACATCTTTATGTACATCAAAAACGTTAAAAATGAGCGAAAGCAATCGAATCAGAAGTTCAGCATCCGTTACGCTTAGAATGGAATGATCCATTTTGGTAAGTAGCGACCTATCAAATAAATCGTGCCATCGTACTAAAGAAATATGATCCTGCTCGTTTATATTCAGAGTTAATACTCTTAAATTTTGCTCTTGATCAGGATAGGAATAAAATAGATATTCATGATTCAAATCAGAAATACGCTCATTAAAATAGGCTCTTAATTTGTAATCGTATATTTTAGAAAAAGACATTTCTCTCCCCCTTGCATAGCAAGCCAAACTTCATGTTGAACCTGGCATAACACATTAATCCGAACTCCTATATTGTAAAATTAATATAGATCGACTGGCAAGGCGGCATAATTACAGAAACATATGTTCTTTATTTCTATATTATGATATCTTAATGCTAAAAGTAAAACGTTATGACGAAGGTCATAGTCTGCGATTAGAAAGGAATGAACACCTATGAAACAGCTAAGCGAAGCGCTGGCCCGTTTTGTACAACAACAAAACTTGTATAATGCAGCCTACGGGCTATTCCAAGACCACGACATCCAGCCCCGGATGGAGAACATAACAGATTGCTGGGACAACCGCATACCTATATCCCCTGAGCTTGAGTATCTATATAGCCATTATGAAATGATCGATGCCAAGGCAGCGGGAACACACAAATTAAAAAATGCAGCAGTTGAAGTTGGGGATGCCGCAGTTCTCTTTTTTGTCGCACCAGAACATTTATATCGCCAACAGTTGGGTTATCGCTTTATTACGTCTGGTGAGCTTGTTCATGAGTCATCTTCATGGCCATCCCATCATGTCGTGATCGCCACGTTTAATGACGATCCTGTCATTGTCGATACTAGCGCACTCGGTTCCCCTGTATATGCTGCATTTGAAGGTGGGGCGGCGCAGCAGGTTGCTGACTCTTTAGCTGACTTTTTTACGGCTCTTTCCATCCTGATCGAAGGTGCCTGTACCTTTAAGGGAGAATTGATAGATGAAGATACATACGAAACCAAAGCAGCATATATCGAGCACGTAAAACCATTGCTGCATCATTTGTTGGGCGAAAACCAAACCACGTACTTGCTGAAATATCTATCCTTTTGTTAGAAATCCTATTTGTTAAAGAGAGGTGGGGCGCTTTTTATGATCTATATCGCATTACTGCGGGGCATCAATGTCGGCGGCAACAACAAAATTGAGATGAAGAAGCTCAAGCAAACGTTTGAACATGCAGGTATGGGGCATGTGACGACTTACATTAATTCTGGAAACATTATTTTTTCCAGTCAGGGGCGGTCCAACCAGGAGCTATCGCTTATACTGGAACAGGCGATTCTTGAGGATTTTAGTTTACCCATCCGTGTCATCGTCCGTAATATGAAAGAGATTCAGAGCATTATGGAGGCACTGCCGAATGAATGGTCTAATGATACACAGATGAAAAGTGACGTAATGTTCCTGTGGGATGAAATTGACGATATTTCCATTCTGCACAAGCTTCCTTTGAAACCAGGAATTGGGCATATCATATATACGACCGGAGCCATTTTGTTTTCTGTCAGCAAAGAACAAGTTACAAAAAGCGGTTTGACGAAATTAGTCGGCACCAAGCTGTATCAGCAAATGACGGTGCGGAATGTGAACACAGCACGACAGATTTACAAGCTGATGCAATTGGCTGAACAGGAAGAGTTACGAAATACGAGCTCTTGACAGTAGTCATGTTTAAATAGGGATATGAGGATAAAAAAATCATATAGTGATAAAACAGCCAACATCTTATTACAAAGGTGCTGGCTGTATAAAAAAATTCATCAAAAATATTGTTCGATGAAACTATCAATCTTTGTTAGATCATCCTTTATCATTTGTCCAACTGAAGAAGTGTTAAGCAATGGAGCCAACTTTTCTGGGTGCGCTATGCAATATTCATAATCAATTGCACATTCTGTCTCGTACTTATTGGTGGCGATCTTCTGAAATAAATCATAAGACAAATCAGAAGTCACTTCATTAAACTCTACTTCCAACATTTCTAAAAACCTAAGTAAAGTCCAATTTTCAATTGTACTCGATACTTCTTGTTTATCGTTCATCTCTTGAAGTGTATAGACAGAAGATAAACCAAATGCCAATTGTTCTGTACCATTCAGTTCCTTCATGTGCTCAATAAAAGATTGAATGCTTTCCAAAAAATAATTTTTACTTTCATCCGCAAAAAACTCAACAAGAATACAAAATACGTTGTAAATATAAATATGAAAATCGGACTCGTTTATAATCCAGTCAATCAAGCTCAAAATTTTGACTTTATTATATGAATGGTCATTAATATTCTTACATAATAGATATACTTGAATCTCAGAGGCTATAAAATACAACCATCCATTATTATACCCCAAGTAACTGCTCTCTTTAATCAAGTTCCATTCGTCATTTGATATATTGAGCCATTGTTTCAAATTATCCCGATTAAAATACATTTCGTTATGTTCCTGCGCTGCAACTGCAACCCTGGTAAGAATTTCATATTCGGAACAATCAATTGAACTAAACATGTTGTCGAAGAAATTGCGAATCTGATTCTCTATTCTATTACCTCGTTTATATTCATCAACAATTTTCGCGAGAAAAAGCGGATCAGTAGAATAATATGTTCCTTTCCATTTAGATTTTCCCATGAACAAATCTTCTTGAACTCGATCCATGATAGTAATTTCACAGCCTACTATTCCAGCTAAATTAATTAAAGAATCCCAACTATCTTGATCATCCCTATGTATATAGGGAAGCAACTCCTCCATAAAATCCCTTTTACTTGTTTCTTCCACAAAAATATCATCTTCATGTAATTCGACTTGGCTTTTATCAGGATTATGATTTGTAGTTTCTTCAAAGTTAGAATGAATTCTATTCCACTTTACTGAATATCCGTCCCAATTTAGAGTTTTCTCCAATATTCTCATGGCCTTAAGGGATTCTTTTTTAACCTGTACGTTATATAATTGGATCGCTTCAGGAGCGTCTCCGAATAACAAATTCTCGATCTCAATTTCCAAATCGTCGGATGCATAAAAGTCATAATCATCCCCAATAAGCCAAATAATTTTATCAGAAATTTCATTGTAGTTTTCTTGGAGATAGCAGTCAAAGTCTTGACCATATATATCTCTGAATTCATAAAAGACGATGTAAAATTTCAAAAAATTTATTTTAGAGCGATAGCCATCTAATAACTCTTTCATAGTAGGAATTTCGAACCCTTGCTTTAATAACTTATTGACAATCTTAGGAACACCATGCTTCTCTTCATCAGAAAGTGCATGACGGTCATCTTTTAACAAACTATTAATAAAAAAAACCTTTAATTTTTCTATTACATCCCTTAATTTTTGAGAGTTATATTGCTCATTCAAATCTAATATTTGTCTTAATTTAAGATTGTAACTGTCAGTATAATCTGAAGAGAAATAAAAGTCCGTAAATCTATCGTCTGTACAGTATTCCTCTAGTCCATTGGAGTAGATAAAATCTAAACGTTCGTAATCTTTAGCAATTCTATCAATAATTCCTGGAATAATTGTCTGCTCAAACTCCATATTATTATGTTCATCAATTAAATTTAGTAAAAGTAAATTGTGAGCGAAAAACAAAATAGGATTCATTAAATTAATACTCTTAATAAGATTCAGTCCATACAGTGACAGATTTTTCGATATTAAATGCCTCCAATATTCCATCATGCTATGATTGTTAAATCCTACAATTGTTTTTTTCACTTCAAAGTCAATACCTGTCAATGTTCTGATAAAGGTCATATCTCTAACGAAACAAAAAGAGGCGGATAATTGATCCAAAGCATCATCAAAACTTTGCCACTCTTGCCAAAGAAGACTTTCTTGTAAGTCCCCGTAGCATTTTCTTAAAATATTTAATTCAACCGGATATCCAAAGATCGCCATACATATACCAAGATAAACTGCACTTTTTGAAGTCTCATGAAGGTGATTATACATTCTCTCATAAATTTCATTGGGATTCTTCAATGTTTCCAACAGTATTTTTCCCGGATACATACCATCATGCTTTATTTTAGAAAGAAGATGGATCGCATCATTAATAAATCGGGGATTATAATTATCGTGATTAATAATTTTGTCAGAAACTATTACAATGCTGTGCAAAAGACTATACTGTAAGTTTGACTTTTTTAGAATACTCCAACATATCCTCATCTTGTCTGAACTTTCTAAGCTAGTTGAAGATAACTCAACACTCATATTTTGAATTATTACCTTTAACTCTTGTAATAATTTCATACCTTCAAAAAGAATATTTTTTCTCGATATCAATACAATTTTATGATTATTTCCACTAATAATGCTCTTAAGCATTCGATAAATTTTAGATTCACCATTTTGAATCTGATTATTGACGTAATTTACACCTAAAAAGTCATCTACTACAAATAATTGCTTTTTATCTGAGCGATAAAATTTATACACATCTTCAATAGTATCTGTAAAAAAAAGATCAAGCTCCTCATTTTGCATCAAATAATGGAACGCTATATTAAAACCTAGCATCGTTTTCCCAATTCCCGGTTCACCATATACCAATAAACAATTATGTGAATCCATAATATCAAGTGATTCATGATAAGCTTTCGTTTTTATGTAGTACTCAACGTTATTTTTCATTTCATTTAAGTGAAATTGATTAAAATTATTGGGTCCACGCAAAATAATATTTTCTAAAATATGTTCAAAAACTACTGTACTAGGCGTCCATAAATTATTGTATTTTAATTGGATAATAGAAAACTTTGGGTCAGCAAGATACTCATTTAGTTCTATTCTACCAATTATATATTCATCAGAATGGATGTATCCTTTGAATAAATCCATTATTTCCCTTTGTTGTTCTTTATTCAATCCAACTGATGTTACTAAAATATATCGACTCGGCTTCAAATTACGCAACTTTAATACTTCTTTTTTCAAACTTCCTTTCAAAATGTTAAAATCATTTTTATAGCATTTTGCTTGAATAATAGTATGATCACTGTACCTATATCCATCAATGCCTCCATCCCTACCTTTAGGATATCTGCGAAATACATTGGGTTCTAAATTTTCTCGAACTCGAACAATATCTATTGCCAACGCCTCAAATTCAACGTCATCTAATAATGCGTGAAAATCATAATTGTTTTTCATAATCTCCCATCTTTCTAAGACTGATATATTCATCTTTGAATCCTATGAATGTGTTATACTTCATGCTTTTAATTTAATACAATAATCTGTGATCATTCTCAGTAGCTGTGAATAATTCCTTCATTTTATCTGCTAACAATTTATTTGGAGGATAATTGCAACACACTTTTTCAAGATCCTCCATACTAAGAGGAATTATGTTTCTTCCATTTACAAACTGATGCTCAATCTCTTTTAATGAAATCTGCGTATAACCTGCCATACTAAAAAGAATACATGTTTTAATCCCTTTAGAATCCATTACAGGAACCAAATTTCTAACATCTGAAACCTTAATTTTTTCTTTTCTATTTTTACATTCAACAGAGATTAGAGCCCCTAAATTCCAAAGAAACGGATCAAGAGACACGTTACAAAAATAAAGATCAACTTCCTCTCTCTCTTCCTTAATGCGGTGACCCATAAGTTTCAAGCCATACACACTGCGTAGAAAATAACTTGCCACCTCTTCAAATAGTAACCCTTTCTCATAACCACTCTTTAAATTTTTAGCTTCATCTAGTAAATCACCAAACTCTTTCATACTAAATTCTAATCTTTCAAACCGTTCATAAACTTCTTTCCAAAAAAATGATTCTAAAAAGTTATAAATGACCGGCAAAAAAGCATATCTATTCTTCATAAGGAAGATAATATTTTTGGAGATTCCTTCTTCTTCGCTACCAGTTAGATAAGATCTTAACTGATCTATTCCTTTCTGCACTATTTTCAAGAATTCAGTTTTATCTGGTAAAATCACTTCAGCTTTATAAAAGTAACATATGTTTTGTTTTACTTTCTCCATAAAGCTTTCGTACACTATCTCTAGTTTTTGTATAGGATACTTTTTAATCGGTAATGTTGCCAATCCGTATAATAAAACATATTGCCAATCATAGAATAATTCTGCTGGTTCAAACTGTACTCCATAAGCATATACAGGATTTTTAAGAATCATTTCTACATCTTTAACCGTCCATTGGTTAATATATTGGCTATCTATATAAGATAGGCTCTTGTAGCCATCTTCATTAAGAGGGATAAGTAGTCCTCCTTCGACTAGAAGACTTACATGATCAGATTCTGGATTTCCAATCATCGTTGTTATCCTTCTTCCTTTAATACTTTCTCCCAAGACAAATGAACGGGTAAAACATTGATAGCCTTTTAAAAAGGGTTTTTCTTTTACTATCCATAAATTAATTATGTCATTTACAAAGTCCGATTCATAATTTTCGTATCCCTCAATCCCATAAAAAAATGAAATTGATAAATCGTCTTCTTCTAATTCTTTTATTCCTCCGTATGGAGCCTTTAAAACCTCGTTGTTAAAAAGCTCATTAACATAAAGGAGAAAGAAGAGATTCTGAGATATTACATTATGCGGCTCCTTTATTTCCCTATCAAGTGAATCTAAGAAGTTCTCGTTTTCTGTAGCTTCTTGAAAAATTTTTTTATTTTTCTTTTCCATACTTCATTATATAATTCCACTTCTTCTCTGTGCCCAACATTCAGAAATATTGTTGGACCAGGCTCCTTATCCCTCCATTCTTTTCTAGTATTTAATACCCTATCCTTAAAATCAGAAAATGGATGTTTTAAACTATCTGTTATTTCAATCTCATAGCCTAATCCTTCCTCTTCATCCTCAAAAATTATGTAGCTCTTTATGACTACCGACAGTACACTTACCTCTTCAAAATTAGTTGCCATACTGCAACTCCTTTTCATTATTATTAATTGGAAAGATTAAATTAAATTATATTATATTAAACTCATGAACTAAATCAGGTTGCTATCTTAGTAAGTACAAAAAAAGGGAGCCTTCTTACGACTCCCCAACTGTTTTTCTTCGATGTAATACTTTCCCTAGTCTTTGTGTATTGGCCTCGTTAAATTTTAAAACCTTCGACCAGTTCATTCAGGCGAGCTGCGCTTCCCTTCACCTGATCAGACTGGTGTGCCACTTCACGAGATTTTTCCGTTGATGATACCATATTCTCAGCAATGTGCTGAGTAGATATAGCAGACTGTTCGCTGGCGGTTGCAATCTCATGGATCGCTCTCACCATGGTTTGAATGGTTGCATTCACCTGCTTGGAAGTGTTATTCAAATCATTGACTGTGTTCGTATGCTCCACGGCATCATTGTAATATTGTCCTGCTGTATCCTCAAGCAACTGATAATCTTTGCCCACCTGAGCTTGCAGGAAGTGCAGTAATTCTTCGGCATTGGTAGTCAGATTTTCTACAGACTGCACAACCTCTTGAGTTACACTCTGAATTTGGTCTACCGCGTGTTTGGAGCCGTCTGCCAACTTACGAATCTCATTAGCTACAACCGCAAACCCTCTACCCGACTCACCGGCACGAGCCGCTTCAATAGATGCATTTAGAGCCAGCAAATTGGTTTGTGCCGTAATTTCTAAGATGGACTGAGAAAGTAAACGAATTTGGTCTACGGCCTTGGCTCGTTCTAGCGCTTCCTTCATCTTTTCATTGGCCTTCTGGTAAATTTCCTTGGCCACTTTATTGGATTCGCTAGCCGCATGCTTCAATGTTTCGGCTTTTACACTTGTATCATGGGCAGACTGAGCTCTTTCTCGAGTTTTAACCGAAATGTACTCTGCTGCCCGCTGCATTTCTTCCGCAGAATGATTCATGTTTTCGGTGTATGCCGAAGTCTCTTCCATAGCTGCTGACAGCTGTTCGACCGTGGCAGATACATCTCTAATCCGCTCATTGAGATCTGTCATATTATGATTCGTCTGATCACTCAGTTGGTTAATTTGGCGTGACTCATTGATCACCCCCGTAATGACCCTTGAGGTTGAATCTGTCATTTGCTGAATGGCCCGAGCAATGACAGCGATCTCATTATTTCCTTTGAGCAAGGCAGGATCAAGGGCTACCGTTAAATTACCTTGGGTAATTTCTTCACAGTATTTCGTAATGGTGCTCATCCGAGAACGGATATTTTGAATGGCCGCAAAGGAGATCGTGATCAGAACAGCCAGCACGAGAGCCAGAACCGTGATCAACACAATTGTGCGCATTTTAATCTCATTTTGTGTATTTTGATATAGGTTGGCGGATTGCTCATTGTTATAATCTGAAATGGTAGTCAGCATCGTAACTATGGCCGTACTAGATTTATTAATCCGCCCTCTCTCTTCTGTGTCATAGGTTCCAGTATTTTTTTTGACGGCCATGATCTGTTCAATATCCTGAAAATACGTGGCTATACTGCCTCTCAGTTCTTCATACAATTTCTGTTCCTTTGCATCCAATGTCCTTTGGGAAAATTCATTTAGCCCAGTTGCAACACTATCCTTTCCTTTCTGTACCTGCTTATATTGTTTATCTGTATACTCTTTATTGTCGAGTATTTTTGTATAATTGGCCCGCATATTGTAGAAATCACTTTTGACTTCAAGAATATTGGTTTGGTGTTGAAAGCGATCCACATACAAAATACCTTGACCCTCTTTAGCTTGATACATACCGATAGCCCCTACCAACGATACAATGAGCAAACCCACCAAGCTGATCACAATCATGGAGATCATCGTTGTCGTAACCTTTACATCTCTAAAACCTTTTCCTTTTTTTGTCCTGTCTGATAGCTTGTTACTCATCCAAACCCCTCCAGCTCGTCTATGGATAATAGTTCACGCTGCTCTCAACTTTCACGAGTTTCCGATCGGTCTCCTTGACATTGCCCTCCAAGCAATAAAATGAAGCAGATCACAGAACGTGATGATATATATCTATATATATCGGTAGAAAGCGCTTAAATTTATAAGTGAAATTAACGGTACTGCAAAAATAAAGAATATTATAAAAGACAATTTCATAGTTGGACTTGCTATGTAACTCAAAATTTTAGATACTCATGGGCTTAAAGAATTTGCTAAACCTATCTACTAATTACTTTTAGCAATAGGATAACAAGCCCCGATGATAATTTATTCCATGGGGGTTTATTATCCTATTGCTATGGCCTTCTTCTCTTTATTGTTAAGTCTTCAATTTAAAACCTAGTGTGATAATTTCATGTGGCTTTACAGACTGAAGTAACTCATTAGAAGAATCCATTACGATGTCTTCTCCTTGTTTTTCGAGGATATTACTTTTATAAAAATCGTACTGCTGCGGCCCGGGCTTGATAATTAATTCGGCTATACTATGACTCATATTGTACCAGCGTAACAGCACATCCCCCGACAGCTCATTCATTTTCATAGAGGAAAAGGCAAGCTCCGTGCTTTTCCAATCAAACGGCGCATAATCTGGAGCAACTGTACCCGCATGAATCCCCGTTTGTTTTACAATCCAAGGAATTTGGTATTGATAGGCTTCTTTATACGCGCCTGACTGAATACCGTCGCCATCATGTGGAATAATCTCCAGACGGGTGGTATGCTCACCCAGACATTGCGCTTCCGGCGTCGGAAACCATCCCCAATCGCCCAGCTCGCCAACTGAGCGAAGCAGCGTTACTGCAATCGTGTTACGCCCATCCCGCAACACTTCATATTCATTCAACCCAAGATTGGCTACGGTCAGACCGGTTTGTTCTCCGCTTACATCCACAAACGCCTGCTGATGTTGTGTATTGCTTGGGTTTTCCCACTCAGATGCAGGTTCATTGTCCCGGATTGCAATTTCAAACATGGAGTCTACCCGATGATGCTCAGCAGCGTCTATATCTGTCGGAAACAGAGCGCGAAGTCGGTGATCCTTGGCCTGGTTATTGAAGGTGGTTTCCATGGAAACACCCCTGCTGTTCCGAGATAAAGAAATGACAGTCCGTATCGTCAGCGGAACGGTCTGTCGGGAGCGCTGAGCCTTG
Source organism: Paenibacillus sp. FSL L8-0158 (assembly GCF_038592965.1). Classification (GTDB taxonomy): domain Bacteria; phylum Bacillota; class Bacilli; order Paenibacillales; family Paenibacillaceae; genus Paenibacillus; species Paenibacillus polymyxa_D. Next base: position 4,063,192 of record NZ_CP151949.1, read on the forward strand.
CGGTACGGATAATAAACCAGCTCTCGCTGCTCCTGCTCCAGCGTTTCATCTGCGGAGGCTGGTATTTCCCAATGATGGATAATCTCGATGGATGCCAGAAAAGGTGTATCTTCAAGCACATGGATGTCAGCGATCAAATCTTCGGTGGTCAGCGCCTGCTCTCCCTCGGGCTGTCTGAACATATACTCGTTGCCGATATCACCCACATTTTCATATACGCCAAGGTCTTTGTAGCTGCGGTCTGTACGCTTATCCGTCAGGGTAAAAGAGCCGTTATCCGCAATTTCGACGTGAAGCAGATCATTTTCCATACTTCGACTGCCATTAAAAAGGGAAGAGGAGTCCGTCTCAACATTGCTTCTCAGCCAAGTATAGGTTTTTAAGCCTAGCTGGGGCACACGTTCTACCTCAAAGGTAAGGCGAACCCGACGAGACATGTAAGGCTGGCGGAACCGGTCATCCGGCAAATCATAGCCGAACTGTAGCCCGAGGTCCTCCACCTTGCATGCCACCGGACTCCCTTCACTGTCCACCAGTACACGCCCGGAAAAGTCCACTGTTTTCGCTCGATGAGCGGCCTCCTCTAGCGTATATCCTTCACGGAAGTATAGACGCACCACTTCCTGTTCGGCAGACACTATACCACTACGTTCCCAGCCTGACGTATTAAAAATCACGAGTGGCAACGCATCTTCTCCAAAGCGACTGAAGCCCGTCGTATCCACTGCTTGCACAATGGCCTCTATGCTTTCATCCACAATGCTCTCGGCTACATGACGGCTCTTATCAAACCGGGTCACCATCTCACGGTGCACCTCGTCCACACTACAGCCGCAAATACTGTCATGCGGATGGTTCTGCATCAGTGTTTTCCAGGCATAGGTGAACAAATGGTGAGGATAATCCAGCCCCAACAAATGCGCAAAGGTCGCAAGCGGCTCAGCCACTTTTTCCAGCATCACTTGTCCCAACTGGTTCATCTGTTTTAAATACACCCGGGCAGAAGCCGTATTCACCAGCGTTCCCCAGCCGTCCGTGCGCTGACTGCGAAGCTCTCTCTTCACGGACGAAAGTTGCCTTTGGGATGCCCGTTTCAGAGAAGTCAGATAATCGTTGAAATTGGAATGAACAAACTCGATATCCGGGTAAAGCTTCTGTGCCGTACGGATTGCTTCCGGTAAATCAAGCTGTAGAGGCTGATGGTCACATCCGTTCATGAACAGCAGCTCGCCAGTTGAAGCATATTTTTGCGCATCATCCAGTTTACGCTTCCAATAAGCCTTGGCTTCCGCCTCATCTACCGGAACCTCATTGCCGTTGGAATACCAGTTGGCGAATAAAATACCGAGTACCTCCGATCCGTCTGGCCCCGTCCATAACAGTTCCGAAAAGGAGGACTCGTAGCCTCTATCCGACACCGTATTGTTAAACCCTGTCGGCTTTACTCCCCTTCCGAAGAAAACATTCGTAATCCCCGACTGTAGCATGAACTGCGGAGTCTGCCCAACCAGACCAAACGTATCGGGGAAGTATCCGATCTTGGACGGACTGCCGTAACGCTCACAATCGCGGTGCCCAATCTGCATATTGCGTACATTGGCTTCGCCGCTGGTCAGAAAAGCATCCTGCAAAATGTACCAGGGTCCGATAAAAATACGACCATTGCGAATGTGCTGCTCCAGCCGTTTCTTATGCTCGGGCCGAACCTGTAGATAATCCTCCAGAATGATCGTCTGCCCGTCCAGATAAAAGCTTTTATAATCCGGGTCCTGATCCAGTTTGTCCAGCAGAGAATCCATCAGGCTGATCAGGCGCATATGGTGCTTCTCATAAGGCAAATACCACTCCCGATCCCAGTGGGTATGCGAAATAATATGTGCTGTCATCTTGCTACCCGTGTATGTGTCTACTTCCCTGCTTATCGCTTGATTGTTGATTGATTCATCCCTTTGCTCGCTCATCGCATATCTCCTCACCGTATGTCTTGACCTGCCACTTTTCACTGTATCACTTCAATCGTCACGTCCTCGGGACGATATACCGCTAGCAACTGACCTTCTCGATCCACAGCAAACAAGACAGAGCGGCTCCTTGGCAACAGAAAAGCGTAGGATAATCCAATCTCCTTATCCCGAACACGCACTTGGGTATCCCGAGAAAACTCCGATACGAAAATATATAGGTCCCCATTCTCGAAATTCAGCTTACGCCCATATAATCCCGACTGATCGCCGCCGTCTATCCACTCCACTTCTCGCTCTACCCCGGCAGCAATGAGAGCGTAGCGATATAGCTCAGCAATGGGTTCATCCCTGCCATTCAACTCCAGTGGAAGCGGGCTCCAGATCAAGCGCCCCTTGCCAAGCGGCAGGTTCACAACTTCATCCCCCATCCTTCCATCCGCTGTTGGTGATAGTAGTTCCTCCTTAGCCACCTCGGCAATTCGCCGCTGACCGAATGAGACAGAGTAGGTTTGCCCCTCCAGACTCAGTACTTCCTCCCGTTGGACGTTCCCCAGCGTACGCTGCCCAATAATATCATCGACCCGGTCGCTCACTTTCCAGTAAGGATCAAGGCCCAACGGCCCGGTGACTAGTAAAGTCACACCGAAGGTTCGTACCATTTCCAGAATATGTTCCAGTGATGTACTGTCGAAATTGTGCGCGCTGGGGATCATAATGAGTTTCGGTAACTGCTGCTTGAGCGAGTCCAGATGATACTCGGAGACAGCACGGAACGGCTGCTTGAGATCATAGGACATCACCCGGGTAAGCCGTGTCGTGGCCTCAAAGGCAAGTGATCGGTTGGAGAAATCATTGGAATACGGAAATACAACAGCCGTTTCCTCCAGCTTCCGGTCTGTAAACAGATCGCGAATATCATTCATAAAACGCCCAAAATCGTAAGATACCTCTGCTTCCGGCTTCTCGGTCCCATCCGCACGTAACGCACCGATGTGCGATTCATTGGCATTATCCATATAAAAGTTCGTATTCCAGATCCAATGAATCGCACCCGCTCCGCCAGTCGAAAAGGCATACGCATACTTGCGCTCCAGCATGTCGCGCAGTTCCGCCTCTGAACGCTTGGCTCGACCATCCGGCGTCTCAACATACATGATCCCGGTTTCCTGTACGAGATTCGGTTTGTCTGGTGTTTTGGCAAAAATACCGTCCCACACCAAATGATCATTCAGCCACCATGAATGCACCGTCGTATAATCCACCACAGCCTCATAAAAAAACGGAGACGGCCGCTGCGCGCCCAGTGCCTCGTCCTGACCTACAGTTACCAAATGTCCGGGACAAAGCTCCCGAATCGTAGCCGCCAATTGCTCGGCCCACAGATTGTGCATCTCCATCGAAAATAGACAGTAATCCAGCCACTTGCCTCCCTTTTTGGCCTGATGCATATCCTGAACGTCGAAGTTAATCTCCTCCGGCTCGGGAATTGTGGCAGAAGCAAAACAGGAAAGCTGCTGTGGCGTCATATTCCAGGCTTCCTGCAAAGCCTCAATGCTGCCATGGCGTTGCTCCAGCCATGTACTGAACGCCGCCTGTTCCCATGAGTCCCTCGCAGAACGTGGACCGTCTGCGAAAATACGCGATGGATCAAACATCGAAGGTTCATTAATCAGATCCCAATCCACATGGGTTGTAGCCGTGTGACGACTGACAATACTGCGGATGAACCGCTTTTGTGCTTCCACGCTTTGCGGATCAAGATATGAGTTAACCCCTTCCCACGTTTCCGGTGTAAAAGAAAAAAACGTGAACGTCACCTGCAATCCATGCCTTTTGGCTGTCAGCAAAAAAGCATCAATCGCACGAAGCACCTCTTCCGAAGCGTGTCCGTCTATCTGCATCATATTGCGATAAGCCGTCCATACCCCTGTACGAATCCAATTGATGCCCGCTTTGGCCATCTGGGCCATATCCCGGTCCCAAATTGCTGCATTGGGCAAAAAAAGAAACTTGCGTGCTACATCTGAGGCCATATAGGTCATGCCAACAACAGGCAACGGGCGCCCATCCTTTATAAAATAGTCCCGACTTCGCATGATGATCTGTCCTTCAGCCAGCAGTTCGGTATCCTGCCCCCAAAAACCCTGTCGCAATATACGTACTTCACCATCCGATGATTTAGCTCGGCAAATGACCCGATACAGACCACTCAGGATGGAAAAGGCAAGGGGAATACGCACAAAGTTCTGTTCTCTGCTAACCTCAATCTGCAAGCGCTCGCTCCATACCTGCTGGCTGTGATCATCCAATATTTGCTCCACCGTCAGGTCAAAGCTCCATATCTCATGATATCTGGGCGTGGCTCCTCCTCGCTGCAATCCTTGGGTTTGAAGTGTCAGTACGGCTCGTTCCTCAGGCTCATAAGCAGCATAGTTTGGCTTGATAGATAGCTCCGTCATCCCCTTGGCGCAAAAACGTGCCCATTGGGCAAGCAACTGCTCACCATCCTGTTCCCAAAAGGAAGCTATCAACGGCACGTGGACAAACATCCAGCGTGCTCCAGCAAACAGACCTCGGGCATGCTCCCATAGCACCACCGGGGCAGCTATATCCCGTCCGTCTGCACTGACACCTTTTAGCAAAGAATAAATTTGCGTATTCATCGGCCCGGCAGAGCCCATCTGGTGTGGCAGATCGCTGCCTTTGGTCGTATGAGGAACGAGGTTCCACGTATCTGTCACCTGGAAAAAAGACTCCTGACCACACAGTACAGGAATATCCTCTGATGCGACCAGCGAAGCCACCTTCGAGGCATCCACTCGCAGCACCTCATGAATATGCAGCTCCTGATGATATGCAGTCTGCTCAGTCTCAATTATCCAGTCTCCATGCTCATCAGCAGGATCGCGGACTGGATACTTAAAGGGTGCTCCCCCGACGTTAAGCAGCCCCCCTCCCCTGCGAAGGAATGCAACGATTTCGGTCCAGGCGGATTTTGGGAAATACGGTGCATGCAGATTGACAAAACAGCCACTTTCTATATGTTTTAACGTTTCAGCCAGCTCATCCGCTCGTACGACTACCACGTCAGCAACTCCCTGAAATGCCCCGTCTGACAACAGGCTCCCTACAGTGGGAAAGCCTTGCTCACTGAAAACAACGATGAGTGGATTTACTATGGATTCATTCATAACAAGCCATCCTTCATGGCCTTATACACAAGCTGGGCAAACAGACTGTTGGACCAGGCGAACCATTTTCTCGTATAAACCGTGGGATCATCTGCATGAAAGCCTTCATGCATATATCCGGTGTTCCCATCTGTCGCTTCCAGCATATGAATCATATCCAGCTTTTCTTCTGCGGTCCGGGCCGTTAATCCTTGCATGGACAGGGCCATATGCCAGATGTAACCTGGCAGCGTGTGCGGACTTCCGATGCCTTTAGCCGCGTTGCCTTCATAGTAAAACGGATTCTCCTGACTTAAAGCGAAGCGTCTCGTATTTTGATAGATAGGATCGTCCACCGTCACATAGCCCAAATACGGAATGGACATCAATCCCGGCGTACCTGCGTCATCCATCAGGCAGTAGTTGCCAAATCCGTCCGTTTCATAAGCATATATAGGCCCGAATACCGGGTGGCGATAAATGCCGTACACGCGGATACCGTGCTCCACCTCTGCCTCCAGTTCCTTCAGCTCGTTCAGAAAGTCCATATCACGAAATACCCACTCCGCAAACTCCTGCATCTGCCGTAAAGCAACCACAGCAAACATATTACCGGGTATATTGTAGTGGAAATCGCAAGCATCATCACTGGAACGGAAGCCCGACCAAATCATCCCTGTATAATTTACAGGCATACCGAGTCCCTGATTGCGCAAGGAATCGGTGAAAATGCCGTTATTACGCGTAAACCGATACGCAGATTGTTCTTGGTGACGCTGCTCCGTTTTGAACACATCCACTATTTTGCGCAGAGCCGACTTGAATTTTGAATCAAAAATATCGGTAAGCTCCGTTTCCTTCCAGTACATATAAGCCAGCCGAATGACAAAACACAGCGAGTCGATTTCAAATTTTCGTTCCCACACCCATGGCGACATTTCCGTCTCATCGCCCGCGTTCCAGTGCCAGTCATTCGCCGTCTCATTGAACGCATTCGCATACGGGTCTATGAGGACATAATGAATATGGCGCTTGATCAGCCCCCCAATGATGCGCTGTAAATCAGCATCCTCCCTGGCTAACGGCACATAATGAATGACCTGCTCTACGGAATCCCGCAACCAAAGAGCTGGAATATCCCCTGTAATGAGAAACGTTGTCCCATCATCCATTAACTTGGTCGTCGTCTTCAGTGAATTTGGAAAACAGTTTTTAAACAGCTTTAGCAGCTTCGGCCTGTGGGCCAGTGCTTGCTCCGCTTCCTTGAGTACGTCCTGAACAGCCTGCGGCAAGTCAAGGTCGGGCATTGGTATTTTGGGAAGTCTGAATTGTTCCAATAGCTTTTTCGCTCCTTTATCAATATCTATTGCAAGCGTATCGTTTTAATTTCATAAGGTGTAAAAGACAATGTGAGACAGCTACCTTCCAGCTCAAGCGGCTGCAGAGGTTCCTCCAGCGCATTCGACACGTAAGCTGCGTTGAACGCGTAAGGCCAGGTCAGCTTGATCGTTTCCCGTCCCCCAGAAGATTCGTACAAACGAAGAATCGTCCCCAGTCCATCTTCGGCCGGCTTGATCGTATCCAGCACAACGTGACGACTATCAAAATTAATGAACGATCCGCTGCTCGGCAGCACTCCGCTATTGTGCTTTTGCTGCTGCACAACAGGCACATCTTGGTTCAGCTCAGCCGCATGACGCAAAGTATGGGCACTGCGCCAATCTCCCACATGCGGATATAGCGAATACGTAAAATCTTGCTCGCCCAGATCGGCATCTTTATCCGGCCATTTGGGTGCACGCAGCAGAGACAGACGGATGGTACTATTTTGAATGTCGTAGCCATATTTGCAATCATTGAGCAGACTCACGCCATACCCGTGCTCAGAAACATCCGCAAATCGGTGTCCGCATACTTCATACTGCGCCTGCTCCCAGCTCGTATTCCGATGGGTCGGCCGCTCCAAAGCACCGTACGGAATTTCATAAGTCGCCTTGTCTGTAACCACGTCTATAGGAAAGCCTACCTTCAGCAGTTTGTGCGCTTCATTCCAGCTCACATGCGTCTTGAAATCAATTCGCCGCTCATGATGATAAAAGATCACATCCTGTGTCATTTCAGATTGATGGAGTCGCCATCGGAAGCGCAGCACGTCCTTCGTTTTCCCCTGAAGCACTAGTTGTTTTTCCAGCAACTCGGCTTCTCCTGCTACCTGTTCCTCATAGCGGTTATCCAAATCCCATGCATCCCACAGCGTCGGACGGTCATGGAAAAAATAAAAACGGTTTGCCCGTTCCCCTTGCTTCAAGATTTCACGGTTTGCCGCTTTATCCAGCAGACGAATCATTTCGCCCCGCTCGTTAAATTGCACCTTATAAAATCCCGTCTCCCAGACATCCCCCAGCGATCCAGATGTCACAGCTATTTCGGGCTTCTCACCTACTTGAGCCTGTTCTCGCTCCAACCAAATCGTTTTGTAGCCCAGTGCAGGAATATCCGGAATACGCACCGAAATGCCGCCTTCCTCCACATCGGTGTCCAGCCGCTCAGCTTCATTATCATTAGCGTAGTGGTAGGCATACAATCCCTCTGTCGATTCCGTAGCGATATGGATCACGGCACTACGGCTCCAGCCCAGGCTGTTAAACACAAGATACGGCGTTCCTGTTCTCGATCTTTCCGTGTTCACTTGAGCCGCCAGCGTCGTAATCCCCTGTTGAAGCCCGACATGTCCCCATTCGAAAATTTGCTGATACTCCTTATCGGAAGTGCCGTAAACCTCGGTAATCGCAGAGCCTGGGATAATATCGTGGAACTGATTCAACAAAATCAGCTTCCAGCCCTCATGCAATGCCGAACAGATGTCCTGCACCTGCTCCGGCTCCAGCTGTGGTAATGCCAGCGTGCTCCACAGCTCTGCCTCGCGGTAGACTCCCTCCGCTTTTCGATTATTGCGTTTGTTGCGGGCATGAGTCGTGTAGGTTCCCCGGTGTAGCTCAAGGTACAAATCACCATGCCATTTGGGAAGTTTTGGATGTGCCTGATCTATGCCTGCGAAAAACTGTCCCGCTGTGCTGAACCGACTCGCAGGCAATCCCACCATTAGCGGAGAACGCTCTATATATTCCAGCATTTCACGCGTAACGCCGCCACCGCCGTCTCCATGTCCATAGAGCAACATGTGCTCAGGATGAGCCGACTTTTCACGATAGGACTGCCAGTGGTCATGAATGTCCTGTGGCCGTGTATTTTCATTCACGCCATGATTGAGGTAGGACAACATCGAAGTACCATCGATGCCCACCCAGTGGAACAAATCGTAAGGAAACACATTCGTATCATTCCAGCCGAGCTTGGTTGTCATAAAGTAGTCTATCTTCCCATGCTTTAAAATCTGCGGCAGGGACGCACAGTAGCCGAACGTATCCGGTAGCCATTCGATATGAGAGGTTTTGCCGAATTCCTGTTGGTAAAAACGCTGACCATACAGCATTTGGCGGATGAGTGATTCGCCACTGGGCAGGTTCAAATCAGGCTCTACCCACATCCCCCCAACCAGCTCCCACCGTCCTTCGGCGACTCTCGCTTTGACCCGTTCATACAGCTCTGGATCATTTTCCTTTACAAAAGAGAACAGTAGCGGCTGGCTCTGCGCATATTGATAGGACGGGTATTCATCCATCAGCGCATCCACCGTTGAGAAGGTTCGGCTTGTTTTCCGTATGGTCTCGCGCATAGGCCACAGCCAGGCAATGTCAATGTGCGACTGTCCTATCATGTGCTCCAAACCTTGCGCATTTTCACCGATCTCCTGAACCTGCTGAATGAACTCCTTTTCTGTGGCTGAGATCGCTTCCCCTGCTCGAATGGCGTCTTCCTCCAGATTCGCAAAACGATCCATCACCCCATACAGAGCCTTCAGCAGGCGTATTCTTCGGATATCGCCCTCAGGCAGCAGTAGAGCGGCTTCGCTAATAACGGTAACGGTATACATCAGGCTCTGCACGGGCTTATTGGGCCGTACAAGATAGCTTGTAATAGAAGAAATTGGAGGTTGAATGACAGCCTGCCGATTGAGCGGATCTACGGGCTCGGGTACAGGATCAAATAGCTCAATCTCCAATTCCGGTGAAGTCCCAATGACCTGCGGATTAAGCGTGACATAGGTATGATTGCGGTCAAGCCCGTGATAGGAAGCACCATTGACCCGTAGCAGTCCTTCTCCCCCGGACTCAAATACCAATCCAAAAGGCTCTTTCAACCACGCTGTCGGTACATCCAGCCGCGTTCGAAAAAAATAAGTCGTCCCCTGACTGCTGGGGAATCGCTTAAAATCCAGTCCTTCCGATAAAGGTGCGACGTCTTCATATTGACCTGGTGTTTGGTAAGTGGAGCGTGTAACGTTCCAGCTTCGCAAATCCAGCTTCTCCAGCCATTGGCATTCCGATAATTCCCGAATCAGGCGTTTGATACGCTCCATTATTCATCCTCCCGTACGATCAACTCGGCACACAGGGTATCTTTGGAGTGCCTGCCTACTTGAATAGAAAATCGCCCTGCCTCAACGACTGGTTGTAGATCACGCCCTATATATTGCAACTGGTCGGAGCCTACAACAAACTCCACTGTTCGTGTTTCTCCTGGCTGTAATCCAACCTTGCAAAAGCCCTTGAGTTCCCTGATTGGACGGGTCACCGAACTCACCGTGTCCGAGATATACAACTGTACTACTTCAGCCCCTTCCCGGTCGCCCGTGTTGGTTACATCGACTGTAACCGTAACGAATTCGCCCACTCGGATCGAATTGGTGCTTAATGTAAGCCTTTCATAGCTAAACGTCGTGTAGCTAAGGCCGTAACCAAACGGATAGCGCGGCTCGGCATCGTCTTCCAGATACCGCTTGCCCCGGGAACGTTTGCCGTTGTAATATACCGGCAACTGGCCGACATGCTTAGGGATGGAGAGGGTCAAACGTCCCGAAGGATTTACATCCCCAAATAAAATATCCGCGATTGCATGCCCTCCCTCCTGACCGGGATACCATGCTTCCACAATGGCGTGTGCGTGCTGCTCCACCCATGGCTCAGCAATCGGTCGCCCGTTCATATAAACGACGACAAGCTCTTTCCCCAGCCTGTAGACTTCCTGCATGAGTTGAAGCTGTACGCCCGCAAGTCCCAACGTCATCCGGTCGATGCCTTCGCCGCATTCCATGTCGTTCCAATCGTGATCCGATACCTTCGATGCGCCGGTTTTCAGATCAATCGTTCCTTCCCCGAAATCGCGGGCGCTGGACCCTCCAACCACCATCACCACGGTATCGGCCCCAGCCGCACATGCCAGTGCATTTTCAAAGCCTTCCCGGGATTCTCCCTTGATCCGACAACCAGGTGCGTACAGAACGCTATCCTGATCCTTGCCCAGCTTACTACGGATACCATCAAGTACAGTTATCACGCGGGATCTCGGTTGCGGTGATGTATAATCACCCAGTTGGTTGTAGATTTGATCCGCATTCGGGCCGATGACCGCAATACGCTTGGAGGTTTTCGGCAGGGGAAGCGTTCTATCGACGTTTTTGAGCAGCACAATCCCCTCGGTCGCAAGCTGTCTAGCCAATCGAATATGCTCCACCCGACCAATCACCTGCTCCGCTCGTTCCGCATCCACATACGGCTTGTCAAACAGACCCAGCCTGAATTTTAGCGTGAGCACCCTGCGAACCGCCCGATCCAGCACACTCGTCTCCAGCTTGCCAGCGCGAACCGCCTCGACCAGATGACTGCCGAACATTTCCCCGGACATTTCCATATCAACCCCTGCGCGAATCGCCTGCACAGCGGCATCCGATCCATCCTCGGCCACATCATGTCCGCTCGCTAACATTTCAATCGCGCCACAATCTGTAATGATCAGACCGTCAAATCCCCACGCCTGACGAAGAATATCGCCCAATAGCTCAGCGTTCACAGTACACGGTACACCGTCGATTTCGTTATAGGCTGGCATAATAGATTGCGCCCCTGCCTCCACCGCTTTTTGAAATGGATATAGATCGACCTCCAAAAGCTCGCGCCAGCCCATATGCACAGGTCCGGCGTTACGTCCGCCTTCTGAGCTGCCATAACCTGCAAAATGCTTTAATGTGGCAGCTACGCTATGTTCGCTGAGTAAGCTTTCCCCCTGAAGCCCCTCCACTGCGGCAACAGCAAATTCGCCGATGAGATAAGGGTCTTCGCCGAAGCATTCCTCCGTGCGTCCCCAGCGCGAATCACGCACAACATCAAGCACGGGCGAGTACGTGACCGCCCCGCCCTGAGCGCGGGTTTCACTCGCAACCGCACGGCACATCTCGCGGTACAGATCAACATTCCATGTGCTGCCGATGGACAACGGAACCGGAAACACAGTGCCGTCAATCGCCATATGCCCATGAGAGCATTCCTCACCAATCAGTATCGGGATACCCAGCCGGGAATGCTCTACCGCATAGCGTTGGATCAAGTTCACGGCCTCAGCTCCCTGTTTGGCAGATAACCCGTTCTCCAAGGTCACCCCGGTCCACGGATCAGCGCGAAGTACCCCGTATAAGGAGCCGACTCCCCCATTTTGCACCTGCTGCTTGAAATCATGACCTAGGGACAATTCTCCGTCTGTGTGCTCATACACTTGCCAGCCAAAGGGCTGCACAAGCTGTCCTACCTTTTCCTCTATTGTCATCAAACCGATTAAGTGCTCTACCCGTTCTTCGATCGGTTTGCTTTTGTCTTTATAAATCAACATGTTCATGTCTCTCCTTCCCTGTTATTCCTTCACAGCCCCAACCGTAAGTCCCTGCACAAAGTAACGCTGGAAAAAAGGATAGGCGAATATAATAGGCAGCGTCGCCAGCACCACCATCGCCATCCGCGAAGTATCCTGCGGAATGGATTGAAGCGCAGCCAGACTCATAGAGCTGTTTTGCGAATTTTGCTGGATGAACTGAATGCTGGATTCAATCCGCATCAGCATGGACTGAAGTGGCACCAGATTGGGATTGTCAATATACAACAGGGCATTAAACCAGTCATTCCAGTAACCAAGCGTGCTGAATAAGCCAATGGTGGCAAGTCCAGGCAGAGAGAGTGGAAGCACAATTTTTAAAAAGGTGTAAAACTCGCCTGCCCCATCTATTTTGGCTGATTCGACAATGGCATCAGGCACACTGGTGCTATAAAATGTGCGCAGGATCATAATATAAAAGGCATTCATGGCCAGCGGCAAAATCAAAGCCCAAATCGTATCCTTAAGCCCGAGCAATTGGGAAACGACCATATAGGTCGGGATCATTCCGCCATTAAAGAGCATGGTTAAAATCGCAAAAATGGAAAAGAATCTCCGGTAACGGAAGCTCTTTCGTGAAATAGCATACGCATATAACGAAATAAGAATGAGACTGATCACCGTACCGATGACCGTTACGGCAATCGTCACTCCATAAGAGCGCAGTAGCGTATCACTGGTACGAAATATGAAGCGGTAGGCTTCCAGACTCCATTGAGCCGGGAGCAACCGATATCCGTCCCGCGCCAGCGTTTTCTCATCGGTTAGGGAAATAATGACGACGAACAAAAAGGGAAACACACACAGGAACGCGAACACCCCTGCTATCACATTCAGAACAACATTCCAGCCCCGTGAAATATGATGGAAATCTCGTTTTTTTCTTTCTTTTCCAGAAGTCACAGTCCACACCCCTCTCCTCTTTTTTAGAACAAAGCGCTGTCTTTATCTATTTTTCGCACAACATGATTGGATAAAATGACGAGAACGAAGCCAACCACCGACTGATACAAACCTGCGGCTGTGCTCATCCCAATTTCTCCTGTCGTTTTCAACCCGCGATATACATAGGTGTCGATGACGTTCGTTACCGAATACAAGGTGCCCGAATCTCTTGGAACCTGATAGAACAAACCAAAATCCGCATAAAAAATCCGTCCGACTGCAAGCAGCGTCATAATGATAATGATCGGCGAGAGCAAAGGGATCGTCACATTACGAATTTGCTGCCACTTGCTGGCTCCATCTATCATGGCTGCTTCATACAATGATTTGTCGATACCCAAAATCGAAGCCAGATATACGACACTGTTATAACCGATCGCCTTCCATAGACTGACTAGAATCAAGATATAAGGCCAATAGGCGGCCTCTGAATACCACTGAATCGGCTCAATGCCAAACCCTGCGATAATTTGATTCAGCATTCCCCGATCCATGCTCAGAAAGCTGAAAGCAAAGTAACCCACGATGACCCATGATAGAAAATATGGGAGAAACATGCCTGTCTGGTACAGCTTCGCTAACCGTTTATTAATCAGCTCGGAGAGCAGAATAGCCATAGCGACTGAAAAAACAAGTCCAAGAATAATAAAGACCAGGTTATACAAAAGGGTATTTCGCGTGATGACATACGCATCATTGTTATTGAACAGAAACTTGAAGTTATCCCAGCCCACCCACTTGCTCGTATAAATACTGGCCCAGAATCCTTCCCTGTTAAAACGATATTGCTTGAAGGCAGCCACAGTACCGACAAGCGGCAGGTATGAAAAGAAGAAGAACCAGATAGCGCCGGGCAGCACCATGAACAGCATAACTTTGTTTCTAATCACATTTCTGAAAAATGCGGCCATAGGTATCCCCTCCCAATCTGTAATGAGAAAAGCAGCTAAAATAGCTATTGGAAAAAGACCGGGCGTAATTTTGCACCCGCCCGATCTCGCTTATATTTCACAATCTAAAGTATTATTTGCTGTTTTGTGCTTTCCAGGCGTCAAGCTGAGATTGCGCTTCCACCATCACCTTATCCAGCCCAGCTTGCTTGAATTTCTCAATTACTTTCGGGAGATTCGTTTCCGGGTCAAGCGTGCCTGTCATCAGCGAAGCCCAAAATTGTTCTTTGACGTTCTGAACCGCTGCCATCTCCGTAGATACTTTACTGCTGTCAAAGTTGAAGCTTAGGATTGGAGAGTTTTTTCCTTCCGAGTTGAACTTCTTGAATTGCTCCCATTTATCAGCCGGATCATTTGGATTCAGATACAACAGCATATTGTTGCCGAGTGAATACGAAGGCATATCATAGTTTTTGGAATTAGCCAGATTTTCGATATACTGACCATCCGTTTTTTTGTAATGCACTCCTTCAATACCAGAATCAACCATATTACGTAAAACCGGATCTGTATTCAGCAGGTTCAGGAACTGCATCGCCTTTTCAGGGTTTGCCGAGTTTGCCGAGATCGCCATAATGGATCCCTGTACAGACGTATTGGTCACAATGGGATCGCTGGCAGGTATCGATATCACCGGATAGCCGTAACTTGCAGACCATAGATTATCGGCTAGCGGTTGAGTTTGCGCACGATCCAGAAACCAGTTTCCGGACGTTGTTAAATCATTGGTCGAGCCTGTGGTTGCAGCTTCCGGTGATACGTACCCGGCCTTGTAATACTTATGCATCGTCGTCAGCGCCTGCTTCATTTCAGGCGTTTCCAAGATGTTTACGATCTTATAATCCGTAGTATCCAGTTTGACAGCCATCGGCAGGTTTTGAATGATATAGTCATATGGAACATAGGGAACATAGTTTTTGTCCATGCCGAATGCCGTTACGCCGGGCTCGTTTTCTTTAATCGTTTTGAGCAGAGGCTCCAGGCTATCCAGCGAGCGGACATTGGAAAGGTCCAGCTTGTATTGGGTCAGCAATTTTTTATTGAACCGCCATACCTCTTGCTGTGGAAGCTCCTTGTTGGCAGGAATGCCATAATGATGACCATCAACCTTGGAGCCTTCCAGAAACGCAGGATCAATCGTCTTTTTAAGATCCTGACCGTACTTGTCAAGCAAGTCGTCCAGCTCCATGAATGCTCCCTTTCTGGCATTTTGTACATAATCAAAGCCACCGGAAGCCGTAAATACAATATCCATGGGCTCTCCCGAAGCCACATTCACCTGCATTTTTTGCGGGTAGTCGCCCCAATCGACCATTTTCATTTTGATCGTGGCGTTTATTTTCTTTTGGGTATACTTGCTAACCTCTTCCATCACTCGATCTACATCTTTTTGAGGCGTACCAATGGTGTACCAGATCAGCTCTACCGGTTTTTCCGCTCCTCCATTCGTCGTTTCCCCGCCAGCGCTGCTTCCTCCACAAGCACTGAGAATGAGCGTCAACACCATACACATCACTAGAACAAACGAGTAACTTCTTTTGCTTTTACCCATGTATGATCCTCCCTTATTTTTCGAAATCCTCATTATGAAGCAACTACGTTAACCTTAACTAATGTAAGCACTTTCATAAAGAAGATAAACTTAATAAACCAAGGTACAAATTAAAGAAATCCATGTACACCAGGTATTTATCCCAATCCTTTATAGTCTGTCGGGGAAATGCCCACATATTTTCTGAACTGCTTATAAAAATATCCCGTCTCCCAATACCCCACGTTCCGCGCAATTTCGTGTACCTTGAGATTGGTGTTTTTAAGCTGCTCCTTGGCTTTTTTAATCCGGTATTGATTGATATATTCAGCAAAGGTTTCGCCCGTTTCCTTATGAAACAACTGACCGAGATAAACGGGATGAAGGTGGTACTGGTATCCTAATATTTTTAATGATAGCTCCTTGGCATAATGAACATGGATATAGGACAGCACCTGACTTACGATAGGGTTTTTCATATCTTGCAGCAGTGAATTCACCGTCTCTGTCGCCACATGCTGAAGCGCACTCACCAGCTCTGCCAATGTCGTACAGCATTTTATCTGGTGAAGCCCCTGCTGAAACCGTTCCGACTCATTGGAATGCTTGATGCTCTCCAACTCCATCTTGAACCGGATCACCAGCTCCAGCGCCATATTCCGTAATTCATCCGGGGTAACACTTTCAAGATGCTGAAGTTGCTCAAAATCACTCTGAATTCGTGCGGTCAGCGCATCTGGGTCTCTTGCTATAATCAGCTTCGCATAATCCTTCCAATCGATAGAACATGTCTGACCAGCGTTACCCTCGCTCTCCTCCAGCATGGTATAGTCAATGATCCGGCGGTTATCATATATCATAAAATATTCCAAAGATTTTTTAGCTTCATTATAGCTGCGTGGAGCTGCAGCAAGCGAACCGGCGCTGCCTATCCCGATATACACCGTTTCTTCCCCGTCCGTCGACCACTGAACAGAAAAATTCTCCAACAGCGTTATCAAGTCCTGTCTGCCCTCATCATAATTCGGCAGTGCGGCAATGATTACACTATCCGCATCAACATCGCGAAACAATGTTAAATCGGGCTGGTGTTGAATGTACTGCCTTAACTGTTGATGCATTCCTGCCGAATCCCCTTCCGTCCGTAACACGGCTACCTCCATGAAGGGGATATTTAACGAAAAACCTATCAATTCAGCACGTTCCTGAAATTCTGTAGGCGCAATCTGTCCTGTCAGCCAACGGTACAACGTATTTTCCTTGAGCACCTGCACCCCAAACGTCTCATATTGTTGATCCAACCGGAACCTGTCCAACTTCTCCGTTGTATTGCATAAAGTGGATTCCAGTTCCTCCACATTAATCGGCTTCAGAAGATAATTTTCAATGCCCAGCTTCATGCCTTCCTTCAAGTAATCAAATTCATTAAATCCGCTCAACACAATCACCTTCAAGTCAGCATGCAGCTTTCTCGCCTCATGAATCAGCCTAAGACCATTCATCGTTGGCATAGAAATGTCCGTAATCAGTACGTCCACGGGTCTGGAGGCCAGCGCTTCCAGCGCCAAAGATCCATTTTCCGCATGTCCGACAATTTCCAGCCCAAAAGAGGTCCAATCCACAATATCGTATAATCCCTCAATGATAAAAGGCTCATCGTCTACAATAAATACTTTATACATATACGGCATCCATCCCTTCCCTGTTGGGGCATCGTACCCGAATCGTCGTTCCCTCACCGCTGCCGCTCTCCAGTTCAATCCCATAATCGGCTCCGTGTAGAAACCGAAGTCGGGTGTGCACACTGCGTAGTCCAAACATTTGTCCGTTTTCCTCCTGGCGTTCCAGTTCCTCCAGAATCTGTTTCAAACGCTTCTCTTTAATGCCCTTCCCATTGTCACGGATCTCAACCAGCAGAACCTCCCCCGTTTCCCGCACATCAATGGTCAGCACATTATCATTCCGGTCGCTTTGGATACCATGAACAATATAATTCTCAATGATGGGTTGAAGCATCAGCTTCATGACAGAGCGGGTATACAACTCGGGGTCGACCGTAATCGTGTAATTGAACCTTTCCTTGTAGCGTATTCTGAACAACTCAAGATATAATCTGCAAGCCTCCAATTCATCTTTAAGCGTGTATATTTTTTTCTGCTGAACCAGGCTTTTGAACAACACCGATAAGCTATAGATCATTTCTCCTACATCTTTGGCTCCCTGGGAAATCGCCCTCATACGTATCACTTCAAGCGTGTTATACAAAAAATGTGGATGAATACGTGCCTGCAAGGCCACAAGCTCCGTTTGCTTTTGTTTGATCTCTGCTTTATACACCCGTTCAATATATAGATTAAGTTCATCCAGCATATCGTTGAAGCTTCGAGAGATTTGTCCCAGCTCATCCTCTCGGGGGTCTTGGATGCGAGCTGTGAGGTCACCATTTTTCACCTGACGAGTGAATTTAATAATCCGATTCGTTCGTTTAGCAAAGTTAATGACGAAAAAGGCAGGGAATAACACAGCAAACAGAATACAAACGACACTAATTGTCAAAATCGTATTACGGATACCTCGGTACGTTTGAGCCATTTCCTCATTGGGGACTGCCCCAATCACAACATATCCTTCGTCCGGAGAAATCAGCTTGTTGATGTACATATTTTGCTTCGCCTGAATGATTCCGGCATCGGAATCCACATCGTCATATAAAGATCGGGTCACTTCCACATAAGGGTACGTTTTCCCGTAATAGTTATTCCTTGAATCGAACAGAACCGTTCCATGGGTGGACAGAACAATAATTTCGCCCTTCAGGTTGTTCCCGTAGCTGGAAAGTGCGTTGGAGATACTTTTGGAATTTAGAAACACCAGAAGCTGACCGGTATTTTTGAGTGTTTGCTTATTGTTAATGGGGACTTGTAACGAATATAACGAGGGATTCCACTGATCGACCGCCTTCCGAATCCAGTAATTCGGAGCAGAGACGCTTTTGCTTTCGGCAGCCATCACATCTGGTACAAAGGAACGGGCCGCATGCACCGGGAATTGCTTGAATTGCTTGCTCTCATTGAAGGTGGACAAATATTGCTGGTCGGCACTGTACAATATCAAATTGCTAATATCGCTATTTTCATCCAGCCAATTTTTAAAATAGGTGAGCACATCTGTTGAATAATCATGACTCTCCATGTACGTTTCGTCCATACGGTGCTGTACATATTCGGAATACGCGTGGTCCATAAAAAAAGAAACGTTCATCGAGAGCGTCTCATTCCGGTACATATCCCGCACCATGTTCTGAACGGCTTCATGCCGGAGATGGATATAGCGGTCAACACTCTCCATCGCTGCTTTCTGGGTATCCAGTTCCCGTCGAACCATAGATTGCGATATGGATATATACGTGACATATGCAATCGTAATAATTGACAAAATGGCAATACAGGAGAACAACGCTAGTATTCTCAGGAACATGTTGTTTTTAAAATAAGCTGTGTATCTATTGCCCCTTCTCATCGTATAAGCCCTCCAGAATCGTTCAAACGTAAATAAAGTATACCATGTACTTCGCTGGATAAAAGTAAGCGCATTCATTAAAAAGAGGATTTTCTTTAATTTAAACGCTATATCTTTAATTTAGCCTCTATGTAAAAGCCGTTTTATTGATTATCTTTAGGGGGATAAATACTCGTTAGGGGGATGAGCTATGAAAGGTAACAAGGTTCACAAGTTCGCTTTAAAATGGACTGCGCTGGTTTTGACTTCTGTCCTGTTAAGTCAAACCCTCTCTCCATCCGTTTATGCAGGCGATACCCTCCCATATGAAGGAGAAAGCGCCAAAGGACCGAATCAGCCTTATCAACACGGATACGCCAGCTCACATATTTTGGACTGGACTCCTACCCAAGATGTCTATGGAGATATGCTTCGCGCCCGTGTCCCTCTGCAACAACGTAACAGCTCCTTCGCCGCTACACAGGCCCAACCTGCTTTAAGCCCTGACACGCAAATGTTTACACTTAGCGGCGATTATGGAAACGCTTTTTTTGATAGTTATTCCTATACTAATAAATTCAGTCAATACTTATTTAACTATTGGCAGTATACCGACTATTACGGCTACTGGCATGGCATGCCTACCGCCCATGTACCCGAAGAGCTATACGATCCCCAAAAGGATTGGACGGAAAAATGGTTCGAGTTCGGCATTCTGAACATTCCAAATCCGGGTTATACGAATGCGGCGCATAAAAATGGCGTTCTCTCCATCGCCTGTATTTTTTTCTCGGATAATGACCGTGGACCGCAAACGTATAAGCAAATGCTCGTGCAGGATGTTCAGGGTGGATTTCCGGTAGCCAAAAAATTGATCGAAATGGCGAAATATTATGGCTATGACGGCTATTTCATCAACCAGGAAGAAGCTTCAAAGGGCGTAGCTAAGGAGGACATCCCCCGTTACAAGCAGTTTATGAAATACTTACGAGATCAGGGCATGTATGTGCAATGGTACGACTCCACCGTAAACGAAACCGGTAAAATTGCTTATCAAAATGAGTTTAATGCCGTGAACAGCCCGTTTGTCAAAGACAAGCAATACGGACAGGTGTCCGATTCTATTTTTCTGAATTATTGGTGGGACAAAGCGAAGCTGAAAAGCTCCCGCGACCATGCCAAGCAATTGGGTCTGGACCCTCTTAAAACCGTTTTTGCTGGGATTGAGGGCGGGAACGGTGACTTTGGCAGATGGAAGCAAAAATACGATCTTCGTCTGAATATCGGTGATAACGGGCAGCCGATGAACAGTATCGCAACGTTGGGAGCAGATTTCACACATAATGCGCTGGATGAAGAGTTTGGCGGACAGGACACCAATCGCAGAGCTGACAATGCCTATCAATGGATGACCTTTATCCGCGACCGTGTCTGGTGGTCCGGTCCGAATCAGAATCCCGTCCATGCACAAAGAAACCCAAGTGTAGATTTGTCCGATGTAAAAGCTTCAGGCGCAAACTGGGACGGTATCGCGGCATATATCGCCGAACGTTCTGTCATTCGTGGCTCCCATTTTAATACCAGCTTCAATACTGGACATGGCTTGCAGTATGTGGTGAATGGAGTTGTTTCCAATCCCAAGGAATGGTCCAACATCAATATTCAGGATATCCCGGTGACCTGGCAATGGTGGCTCGATACCCAAGGTAAACCGCTCTCGGTTGACTACGACTATGGCCTGAATTATGCCAAAGGTACTCGGTTTACCTATCAGCCTGTGGGCGCTTATCAGGGCGGTAGCTCCCTCGTCGTTAACGGAGAGCTGAATTCAGATAACTTTTTACGCCTGTATAAAACGGATCTGTCGGTAAATAAGAATTCAAACTTGTCCATCACGTACAACAAGCCTTCCTCCGATGACAGCTCGATGCTGATTATCGGACTTATTTTCAAGGATAACCCCGGCCAAGTCGTAAAAGTCAGCATCCCTAACTCTGGTAAACGAACCACGGGCTGGGTAAGCCGCAATTTGGATTTGAGTGCCTATAAAGGAAAAACTATTGCAGCTTTCGGTTTATCTTTTGATAACGCGAATAAAACAATCAAAAACTATCAGATGAATATCGGCCAAATCAAGATAACAGACAGTTCTGCCCGGAAACCAGCTGCGCCGACAGGATTTAAAATCACCAAGGCACTGACCGATACGAACGAAATGCTCGTAGCCTGGGACCTTGAGGATTACTCCAAAGTTAAACAATACAATCTGTATGAGAACGGCTCCTATATCGGCGGAATTTATGACTCAACCTATTATATTAAATCCCTAAACCATAAATCCGGTGAATTAATGCTTACCGCAGTTGGGGCTGATGGAACGGAAAGCGAACCAGCTCGATTAGGCTACGATCTGAATGCTGCCGTCAGTCACATTAAGGTGGAGACTCAAGAAAACGGTAAGGCTACAGTAACGTGGAAAAATCCCTCTGAGGCGGACAGATCGGTTAAATTGACCTTGACCACCGACTATACGGACACCGAATTCCATAAAACCATTACGGCGGACAATGGCGCTGAAACGACTACGTTTACCGATCTGCCCACAAACGGTGATCGCTACACACTACGTATCGCCATCGGCGATCATGAACCTGTAGCATATACCGGGCATCTCGCAGACACGATGATAGAGCCTTATGCAAAAGAGAATGTGACGGTCACTGGGTCAACGTATACGCTTGCTCTACCAACCTTGAAGGACTGGCATTATTTATATGTATACGAAAACGATGTGCCCAAGCAATTTGGCGTAACTTATGTATCGAAAAAGTTTCCTTACATTGTCCGGGGAAGAACAAAATTAAGTGAACTGACTTTTACCCCTACTTCTCGTACCAGCTCGCTAAAGATCGTGCTTGAAGATTATGCCGGCAATCAGGCCACAACATATGTAAGATAGCTTTGTGCAAAAATATAACACAATAGCGAGAAGTCCAATTCAATGGACTTTTTCGCTATTGGCTATATATTGGGCAGAATCATACAGGTATCAATACAATGCCCATTTTTCCGTACACAGCTCTATAAAAGAATGGGCAACCTGTTCATATTCGTCATACCCCAAGCTACCAGAATGAGCAAAAAGAACGGGATATTCGTTGTTTCTTTTTTCCTCTCTCATATCAAACATATAGTGGTTTCCGCACCCATCCATTGCAAACGACACAGCACCCGGCATATACTCTGGCAGCTCGTAGGCGAGGTTCATTTCTCTCAAATCTTCGGTATTGAAAAACTGAAAATAACGTTCTCCATTTTGAAATTCCCCGCCATTAGAGTATCTCAAAAAATCCATATAGCTGTCAGGAAATTGCCCTTGTGGCAGATGCCAGCTAACAGGATCTAGAGGTTTATATTGATCATAGAATGGAGACGATTTTGGAAAAGGGTTCACTTGTCTTTGCTTGATTTCGTGAACCTCCTGCTCCGATAGATTTATATTCCATGTTTTCAAAAAAATTACTATTTGTTCATCCGTTGCTTCCTGACTTATTACAAACGGTTGTTCAAAGTGAATACTCCACATATCTACCAACCTCCATACCTCGATGCCTCTAAGAGTTGTTGTTTCTACCTTTTTCAACCTTCTCCATCTTTTTCAACCCATTCAGCCACACTTTCATGAGGTTGAAGGTTCTCACGTTTATAGTAATAAACGGTCTTGAGCTCGTACGAGCTATTCCTTATCCACTACCGCCTGCCACGCTTCTGTTACAGCTATAGGCGATTTTTGGCTGGTCTCTCCGCCACCTTCCTGAGTCCATAGCGGCGGGTAATAAGCAAATATCTCTCCTGGCTGAAGCTGCTCCATATCCTTCTGCCAACCGTTCCAGCGGAATGTCTGGTAGAACAAGCCCAAATCTCCCTCAGCCAACCAGCTCAAGAAACCGGAATAAGCCAGCTCTGTGGATTCCCATTCCAATGCATCCGGTGCAAAATAGTAGATATGACCGCTACGTCCGAATTTCCCTGTATCCAATCCAAAAAATCCACCTGCTGCATCATAGGCCACAATCAGCATTCCCCCAAGTGCAGGAACGCTCGCTGGCTCTTGTAGCCCGTTCCATGAGGTCAAGCTACCATAAATTCCAGATCCACCCGCCCCCAGCAAGGTGATCCATCCGTGGTCAAATATGATCCCTCCTGTTTCATAGGCAACCGTTCCCAAGTACGATTTTGTACTCACCTGCAAACGGTACAGCGTGTCCCCTGGAGCGGATTCCGATTCTGCCGATAGAATGCGATATGGATTCCTCCCTCCTTTCAAGATATTTTTGACCTCTTCCCATGCATGGTTGTCCTGATCCACCAGCTCGTCAACCGTTAACGTATGCATGTCCATTCCCCTTCCTGTATTCCAATATCCATCTTTCAACCTGTGAACTGATTTTCGAAAACCTGTGTTTGCTCTAAAATCACCCACTGATTCAGCTCGTCGTAGCCTTGGACAATCGCCGTGATCTCATGTCTCGGATACATCCACTCGGATGGGGTCTTTTCCACATATGTACGAGTGTCTGACAATCCGACCGCATGATGCTGGAAAATATGAATAAGCGTACCGTGTGGGAAAAATGCTTCAATATAGCCCTTTATCTTAGTCCCAACGGGCAGTGCATTTTTGATTTGATGCCATTCCTTGTTGAAGGTATGAAGATTGTTGGACCAGACTTCTTCAAACTCTTTTCTTGTAATTTTCGTATAATAGGGCTCTGTATCATCAATCGCTTTCTCAGCTAATAAGAAATGATACTGCTCGTGCTTGCGATTAGAGGCGATATACGTGCCGTCATCCTGGATAACAATTTGCCGATAGGCTACGCCATCTGAATCTATTTCAAAGTACCAGGTTCCCATGCCTGGTTCTGGGCAATCTTTAAGATATTTCATTGGCCCCTCCTAAAAGGATGTATAACTGCATCATTTCATCTTCCTTTTTCCGCTATAGGTCCTTGCCAAATAAGCGAGATATTCCGAACGTGTCAGTCCTCCTGTTTGGCGGTTGAACTCATCATACGAAATGTCTTCCGGGAATCTGAATTCGGCCAGTGCTTTTCGACGCTCCTCACGATACAACGGATTATCCAGCGTTTTGTGCCACTCCCGCTCTTCCCAAGGACCAAAACAGTCCACAACGATACTTGAATACACACCGTTATCTAAAAATTTCCGCGAAGACTTGAACACGGTCTCCTCTTCCGGTTTGGAAACCGTACCCGTTCCCCAGGACAGACTATATGTTCTTTCTTTTCTACTATCCATACTACAGCCATAGCCGATCGGGAACACAATATCCTCTTCTACCAACGGTTTATGCCCTACCCGCTCGTAGGACCCCCGCATAAAGAAATCATCCATGACAATCCAGGTCGTTTCGGATAATGGGGCGGATGTGATAGATTCCAAAGCTGTTGAACGGTCACGACTCGTAAACAAATACGGACGTACGAATAAAGGCATGGTCATGACGCTGTTCCATATGCTCTCCTCTGCAAACAACTGATCCTTTTGCATTTGGCGCAAATCTCCGATGACCAGTACATATCCATCTGTGAAAAGGTCTGTTTCCACGCGGAAGATGTCTCCTGGGACCGTTTTATAACGCTGATTTTTCATATGCTTCAGTCGGTGCAACCTGCGATCATAATCCTGGGGTACAAGTGAAGGATATTGCTGAAGCCAATCGATGATCTCTTTTTTACTATGTAAATGCTCACATCCAGTGATGGGCAATCTCACTCCAGTTTTGCTATTCACAGCAGTAACATAACTAAGAGGACGATCCCTTCTAATGCCTGCTGAAAAGGTCACGCCTTCTGCCTTGATGCTCGAAACACTTGTGTAATTTAGCTTTTTCTCTTTGCCACGAGCCGTTTTAGGCAAAACAAATGCCCGGTCGCGCGTAAGAATCTCTACATCGGTTTCTCCATAGGTATCCTCAGTGGAAGAAATTCGCTTGCGAATAACGTCTCCATCCATACAAATAAAGTATCCTTCTTTAATTTCTACCACGTCCCAATGTTCTTCCAGCGTCTCCAACCCAAAGTACGGTCGTAACGCGTTCGTTAACCAACTATTCATCTGCTTCTCCTGTTCCGAGTACGTTTCAATGCGCCCAGGCTCAATTTCCCCAAAGATTATAACATAACGCGGCATTTAGCTCGTTTATTCATACACTGTTCCAGCTTGGACCAACTCTTCCTGAATCCAGCTACTGCGGGTAGAAAGCTGGAGCAAGTCGGCAGAGATCTGTTTGACCTGCTCTTGCAATACATGTGACTGATCCGTTCCTTCCAGAAAGCGACTCACAAAATGAAGAAATACATCTACCTTCCTCAGCAGCATCAATACAGGCAAAGCATCAATCTCGTTGTGGCTTAAATGAACCTGGCGGCTGATGCCCCGGCAAAAATCCCGAACGGCTGTCGCCTCCTCCGGTTGCCCCAAAAATCCAGATAAGATGACCGCCGGCTCCATGACCCGAACGTCCAGCGTACAAAATTCAAAATCAAGCAATGCAGTTACTAGACTACGATCCGAATCCTTTACTAACAAATTGGAAGCGTTCAAGTCTCCATGTACAAGCTGATGCGGCAGCTCTTCCAATGCATGAAGCGAATCTGTAATCTCTTCATAAACCTCTCCTATTAATCGCAGCTCTTCATGCAAATCCTTTAGAGGCTCAGGCGGATGTAAACAAAAGCCTTGAACTGTTTCCCGGTTACACAATGGATAGGATTGCTGCAAATCATAATATGGACGATAGACTGGGGTCATACCAAGTTTGAATGTTGCAAGCACAGCAGATAGTTCACCAGCAGCCTCGCCAAAAGAATAGGCAAAGCTTGAATCCTGCTCCAGGGATGATATGCCTTCTATGTATTTGAACAGACACACATATTTACCGCTTTCCTTCTCCAGTTGAGCAAGCGTCTCTCCCGTGACCGTCGGAATAGGCGTGGGTGTCCTGAACGATAGTGAATGCTTACTCAGCTTCTGCAAAACCGCATGCTCAAATTCAATTTTGTCCCGATCTCTGTGTGTATCGTAGACGCGCAGCACCCCCCTTCGTCCACCACTCTTAACAAAATACGTCGTATTATTCCAACCCCCGGTTCGTTTCTGCAGCGTTCCGTTCCACTCTGGCCAGTGACGTCTTAGTATTGCTTCCAAGGATGTATCCTCCCTTATAAACACCAGCTTATGAATTTGCAGATATTATAACAAATATAGACGCCCAATAGAATTGGACGTCCTTGTATATCCTTCATTTCCTCAACTGTTTGTTTCGGATATTTTGAGGGGTAGCACCATACGCTGTTTTAAACTTTTTATAGAAAAAACTCATGCTGTTATATCCTACCTGCTTAAATATCATTTCGAACGGCAGATTAGTATTCACTACCAAAGAATAAGCTGCATTGAGTTTAATGTTAGCAATAAGCTGAGTATAAGTAAGACCGGTTACTTTTTTTAACTTATTACTTAAATACGTACTATTGTAATTAAAATGATTAGAAAGCTGCTGCAGGCTTAAATGCTGATAATGCTCTTCCATGTAATTGAGAATAGAGGTAATATTATTTTCCTGCTGGTTTAAATGAATATTATGCTCGCTTTCCAATACACGGACCAATTCCCCAAATACAATTGGCAAATAAGCCTTGACCAACTCCATGGAATCCTCTTGCCTGGAAAAATATTCAATCAAGATTCTACGCAATATATATTGCAGGTTTTCATTATGCTGCGACTTAAAAATAATAAAGTGATTATGGTGCTGATGCTGGAGGACAGAGTTAGCCAGAAATTCCCCAATCAGACTTTTTTTCTTAGATAGCCGCTGCAGAAATAGGGATGAAATCGTTTCTCTTTGCAGCAAGATATTAATAAGTATATCGTCTTCTCCCAAAGGGGCGATGCTGTGGGGCACATCCTTATCCAGGACACATACTTGGCCTTCACAAAGCTGAATTTCTTTGCCCGCTATGATTTGATTGCACTTACCTGAGTAAACATAGTTTAATTCAATAAATTCATGCATGTGCTCCAGCATAGAAGCAAATCTGTTGTGCTTGTTAATATAAATATCATGTTCTCCGAAGAAAAATAAAGCGGGCATTCGATACATTTTCTGATTCATATCAAAAAATCGCTCATTTTCCGAATCCTTGGAGAGATCATTAATCACCTGATTGTTTTGCTGTTGTAAAAGTTCAATTTCCGTTTTGTTTCTCAGCAACTGATCCAACTCATGAAGGTTCATAAACACTGACTCCTCCTTCAGACTCCCCCATTAACTGTGGACTGCCGCCTGAGTTTTGCTTCCCTTTCCTCTAATAGCGATTTCCAGACAGAGGAGTGCTGCAATCGTAAATACAATCGCAGAGACAAGGAAGGAAAATGAGGCCGTTTCATTTCCAGACAACACGCCAACTAACTTGATCACATAAGGCGAAGCAAACGCTCCCAAATTGGACCCTACCATCGCAATTGAAATAGATATCGTCTCACTGCCCTGAGGTACGATTTTAGTTAGTATCGTAAAAATATAAGGAATAAACAGCGCAAAGCTAAAGCCAATGATCAGCATGGCAACCGTAACCATAGTCACATTCTGAGCAAACCACAGCAAGACAAAACCTGTCGCTGTTAATAGACTGGAGATAAAGGGTGCGTAATTTCTGAACCATTTATATATTCTACCAAACAAAAAGCCTGCAATCATGGTTGACAAGGAGAACAGCGTTAAAGCGGTCCCTAAAAATCCTGCATTAGGCATACTCTTCTCAACAATCATAATGCCTGTTTTGGTATACACAATCATGATAAAAGTCATAAACAGGAAAAGTGCAGCCCCTAAGCCAAGTACAGGTAGGGATATTCCCCCACTTCTGTGGCCTGTTCCTGTTGTGCTCACTGTAGGCTCCTCACGCTCTGGTTCAGGAATGATTAAAAAGAACAACAGTGCGATAGGAATCGTGATCGCATAGCATAAAAAGGCAAACGGCCAGTCGATTAGGGCAAGCTGTCCTGCCACAAAGGTAGCCAAGCTGCTTCCGAGCCCTTGTACAGCGCTTTGAAAGCCTACCAATTGAGCACGTTCGTCCCCTTCAAAAAAATCACTAATTAAACTGACAGCCAGCGAATTGAATATCCCGAGACCTGCGCCTAGCACCAAACGCAACGCGAGAATCCATGTAATGTTCGTAGTGAGCATAGGTAGTATTCCGCCGATGACCACGAGCAAAAGCCCTAGCAGGACTGTATTTTTTTTACCCAATCGGGAAGAAATCGGGCCACTCAACAGCACAAACAGCATCATCGAGAAAGATGGAATCGTGACTACGCTTTCAATCAACGAACTGGAGACGCCTGATAATTGGTTCAGCATCATCGGTATGACAGCCGAAATGGCACTTGCTGATGTCAGGACTAAGGAAATGGACAGCAGCGCCGTTTTAAACAAAACTTTGTTTTTTATATTCATTAAGCTCTCACCTCTAGTCTATGTTATTTAGCCTCTAGTTGCATCTGTACTGGAACGTATACTGTCCAGAACCGACCGTAAATGTCATTTCATGATCTCCGCCCCTTTGGAAAATCGCCAGTTCCCCTGTAGAACCTAATTTCCCGGCCAGCTCCTGTGGCACATCAACAGGCGGATACTGAATCGACGGATATTGCATAGCAATGGTTTGCTGTAGTGCATCCGGCTCCATAACGCCCGGAAGTGTAATCTCAGCCGTCGTATTATGTGGCACGTGAACCGTCATCTTCATTTCTTTATTCACGATTTCCCATTGGACTTCAAGCGTGCCATACGGCGTCTCCAGCTTGCCGTGGGCCGAAGTAAGATTGGCAGGCGGTTTAGGAGCTAAACGTGATTTTTTATAGCCCGCTTCAAGCACATCAATTCCGGCAATATTTTGGTACATAAAGTCTCCTACTGAACCGTACGAATAGTGATTGAACGAGTTCATATCGATGCTCCAGAATGAGCCGTCCACTTTAATGCTATCCCAATGCTCCCACATGGTCGTTGCTCCCCGTTCAACCTGATAGAGCCATGAAGGATAATCATTTTGAAATAAAATTTTATAAGCGACATCCGTATAGCCATGGTCGGATAAAACCAGGCATAGATAAGGGGTGCCTACAAAGCCGGTATCCATATGCATATCATTTTTTTCTATCAGCCGTACGAGCTCCTGAATCACTTGCTTTTTATACCTTTCTGGTACCAATCCGAAGTGCAAAGCCACAACCTGTGCAGTTTGGGTATTAGAAGTCAGCTTGCCAGCGTCATCAAAATAACGGTTCGCAAAAGCGGCTTTGATCCCTTCATGCAAGCTTTGATATGTGTTGTAATCGGTATAGCGATTCAGCAGTTTGGCGGTCTGCGCCAAAATATGAGTCGAATACGCAAAGTATGCAGTCGCTACCAGTGTTCCGTCGGTCGCCCCGAAATAGCTTCCTTCCTCGCTATCCAGCGCCAGCCAGTCTCCCAGCTGCAAACCGGTATCCCACAGATGTTCCTCGGTCCCCTGGGCGCGGATATAATCGACCCATGCTTTCATACTGTCATACTGCTGAGCTAGAATTTGCTTATCCCCATAACATTGATAGATAGTCCACGGACATATAACCGCCGCGTCTCCCCATGCTGCCGTCGTTTTGTCCATATTGTCAGCAAAGGTTCCTTTGAGGACATCCGGCACTACAAAAGGCACGGCCCCATTCTCCAGCTGGTTGTAAGCCAAATCTTTTAGCCACTTTCGGAAAAAGGAAGCACTATTCATATTGAAGCTGGCCGTTCTGGCAAAAATCTGTGCATCGCCGGTCCAGCCTAATCGCTCATCACGCTGCGGGCAATCGGTCGGCACATCCAAGAAGTTCCCCTTTTGTCCCCATACAATATTGTGCTGGAGTTGATTGAGCTTTGGATCGGATGTCTCGAACAAGCCAATTGTCTCCATGTCTGAATGCAAAACAACGCCTGTAAAATCTTCAATGGCTACGCCAGCCGGAAAGCCCTCAAGCTTCACATATTGGAAGCCTTGAAAAGTAAAATGCGGCCTAAATATCTCCGTCCCCTTGCCGCTGCAAATGTACGTAATCTGCTGCGCCGCATCCCGAATGTTATCCCGGTAAAAGTTACCTTGCTGATCCAGCACTTCACCATGTACCAGGTTCAGAACCGTACCCTCAGGAGCTTCAACTTTAAATTCCAGCCAGCCTACCATATTTTGACCCAAGTTAAGAACCAGTTCGCCTTTAGGCGTTTGAATCAGCTCAACAGGCTTTAATCGGTTCATTACACGGACAGGCTCGTTCTCCTGAGCAACCAGATGACTTAACGGGAACGGGACGATCTGCATCATTTTCCGTTCGTTCAAGGAGCGATGTTCGCCTGCCTGCTGCTCCAGTCGAGCATCATAGATTTCGCCGTTATAAATATCCGACATTAAAATCGCACAGCTCGTTTCCTCCCAGGAAGAATCAGAGCAAATGAGTTCTGAATGGCCATCTTCATAGCTAATCTTCATTTGAAATAGCAAAGCATTTGTGTTCCCGTAGGTATCCTTGCGCTTTTGCCAGCCTAGATAGCCGCTGTACCAGCCTTCTCCCACCGTGGCTGTGATTCGATTATGTTGCTCTCGAACGGTAGAAGTTACATCATAGGCTTGCACCTGGACACGATCGTTATAATCTGTCCATCCAGGGGTAAAGTAGGCATCGCCTACTCTTTGTCCATTTAGCTCCAGCTCATACAAACCAAGGCTTGTGGCATAAATGACTGCTTTTTTCACTTTTCCCTCAACTGAAAAACACTTGGAAGCGGCAAAAGGGGCTCTTGTCTGAAACTGTTCATGGATGCTGCGCTCCTTCACTGTAATCCATTGTGCCTTCCAGTCCTGCTCATGGAGCAGTCCCATTTCCCAAAAGCCAAACTCACTCCATTCCGATTCCTCCGGTTCGATGTCACCCGCTCCCTGAGCCCAAACTTTTACCCGGTAATAATATCTTTGTCCTGATTCCAGTGGAGGACCTTCATAGGGAAACAGAATAGATTGCTCCGAATAGGAAAAATGATTCCAGAGCAGCGGTTCAAAAGCAGGATTTATGGATACCTGCAATTGGAAGCGTTTTTGGGAAACATATATGTTGTCAGATTCAATTTGCCAACTTAATCGAGGCTTTAGGCAACCCAGTCCAATCGGATTGTTTAAATGTTCACATCTAAGCGCTTTCACTTTTAGCATTCTTATGTCCTCCCTGAGGTCTTCTTTTGTGTTTCTATACTCAAATTAAAACGCTTCCAATAGTTGTGCGCAATGTTGTATCCCTGCATGTTGTATGCTTGATTTACAGGTGTTGAATGTCCACCCCTTATATTGAATCTTAAAATGGGTCTATTAGAAAAATATGTACGTATATACAGCGCTGCTACACTAAGCGATCCCCTCTCAAAAGGAAATCGCTTGTGTTTTGTACATATGGATTGTAGTCTTAAGCCGATCAAGAAAGGAGAATCACAGTATTGGAAACAAACTACAAAAGGCTGCTGGATCAGATGATGGCACCTTATGATGAAATGCTGCAGAGTCTAATAAGTGATCACGCCGATTTTTCGAAGGTTGACTATTTGGAGCAACACAGTGAGGAATATGGAAAAAGTGATGCCAGTTATACCAATCGCTTGAAGGCGCTTTTGGCTATGTATAATCGTGAGGATCGAGATGCCCCGCATTACGAACCGATTGTGAGAAGGCTGCTCGTTAATGAGATTATAGACAGGGAAACGAACAGTTTTCAGGGGATTGGCGATGCTCTGTATTACGCCGTTTTTTTACTGCAAAAGTATGAGCGTGAGCAGGACCAAATTTTGTTCCAGCAGGCCAAGGAGGCCAATTTCGATACATATGCCGGGTTTGACCCTGAGTTGATTTTGGAAACATATTTATTCAGCAAAAATATAGCTGATCTTGAGGATTGCATTAATATCGCGAGTGAGCTCGGAGAAGATATGTATCTATCATTATTTATCGATTTGTGGATCAGAGAGCAGACGGATTGGAACAAAGAAAATTTACAGGCACTCGTTTATCATGAGAGATGGCGCAACCATCCAGAAGGTGAAATTGAAGCCCTTAAAATGCTGGCCGAAATGGAGAAAACAGAAGGAAATCATCATAATTACTGTTCTACTGCATCTAACTTGGCAGAGAAGTTCATTGAAACAGGACGATTGGAAGAAGCGTGGGAAACGATGGTAACCATTATTCCATTTATTACGAAGGAAGAAGAATGGTTCCTGTACGGACTTGGTCGCAATATTATTACGTCCTGTATCCATATCATCTTGCATTTTGGGGCAGAAAGCCTGCAGGCCTCTTCATTATGGCAAACAATAAAAGGGATTCTTCAACCTGCCGCTAACAATATGGGGACCAATCAATATAAGCTTGCTGTATCTGCCAGCAAATTTATGGGAGATACCGAATTGGAGCAAACGTTAATCAGAAACCAAAAGCACCGTTAATAATCCAGTCAACAAGGAGACTATCGCGTGTACTGCAAAGAACCAGGCACTCGACTCAGTGGTTCGCCGTCCGGTCGCCCCTCGAAGCGAGGGGCAGCAAAAATACGGATTGCAGTGCATGGCCTTCTCTACAGATTTCCGGTCACGATAATACCATCTGCTTGCTTCAGATGCGCTCTGACCCATGCTGTAAAGGAATTGATAAATATGCGTAATTCTGGATCCTTGGCAGGCCAAGTATCCAATTGTGTTAATATTTCATGCCATACCGACGCCTGAATCGGATTATCCCAGCAGGGGTCAAAAGCCTCATACGTTTCTCCCGTATCAGGATCGACAAGTGGATATTTGGACTTTAACGCAGACAGCACGATATCAAAGTCATCTGCGTAGATGAATATCATCTCCTCCAGCTTCGGTTCATCAGTATCCTCATAACGCAGCGGTTCAAAAGTATATCCAATATTGGCTCGTGGACCGCTATAGCGATAGATTAGTGTCTGAATCTCTGTTTGTCTCTTCTTCGTCACTCTCTCTTACTCCCCTCTTCGGCTACAATTCAAACCACTCCACAGCATATTCCTCCAATTTTATGAACTCTTCCTTAGCTAGAAAGATCCCTTGCTCAGAGTTCACCTTCTTATCAACCTCTGGAAATCCTCTTGAGCTCAGTCGTAGTCCGCATATAAAAGGTACTCCTTGCAATGTCTGCACTGAAATAAATAACCCCGGAACGATCCGTCACGTTCCATGCTTTCCCGTATTCGACTCTTAGCCTCTTCTTCATTATGAAAAGCCAAAATAGGTATAAACATCAGGTTGACATCATTTTTTTAGGTGAAGATACAACTCTGTCAAAACTCTGGCAGCCTGCTCGCTTTCTAAGTCCTCAAGCTCTTCCTTCAATTGCTACATGGCTTGTACAGCCTCGGGACTGGGTGCGTACAAGCTGTATTTTTTGTTTAATGCCACCCATTTTTGCCGGATTTCCATAAGCTCTTCACTTCCTTCTGGTTTTCCTGAAATTTCTTATAACTTATTATAATAGATATCTAAACTATGTAGTTTACGAGTTAGCAAATTGAGCCCTTTTGACTATCATTCAAACCACCAAACACAATAGGCTTCCGGTGAGTATACGCCGGAAGCCTATTGATTCATCTAACCACTCTTTTATTTATCATGCCTTGTCAGGCACAGGCTTACTATTCCCGTCTCCCTTTTTTACCCCCAGCATAACGATAGCCATACAAGCAACCAGAACCGCTATAAGAATAAAGGGAATATATTTGTCTACTCGATATAAGGTGGTCGTCAAAATAGGAGCAATGATCGCGGAAATCCCCTGTATCGCAGCTACCAGCCCTGCTGCTCCCCCTTGCTGTTCTTGACTGACCGAAAGCGAAGCACCTGCCATAAATCCGGGCATCAGTAAGCCCGTGCCTATGCCAAACATAAAGAACGCTGAATAGTAAAGGACCAAGCTGGCTGAAATCAGAAATAATGCCATTCCAGCAATCAGGAATAGAGAACCGAGCAAAATCATCGGCTTAGGCTGCCATTTAAGCCATTTCATCTGGATGATCTGCACGATCAGCATCGCTGCCCCGGAGAACATAAGTCCAAAAGAAACAACTCTTGCTGTTTCTTCGGATGTAAGACCTAACTGATCTTGAAAATAAAAACCACCTATAACCTGAATAGTCACAATACTAATCATCGTAACCAAGCCTGCAAACAAATACATTCTTAGACCTGGCTGGAGGGGATTAATTCGAGCGGGTTTTTGCTGAATAACAGGCTGGGCGGCCGGAATCGCCAGTAGAGACACCACGAATGCAACAGCGGCAATGACAATTCCAAAATATAAGGGCCATAACAGTCCTATTAAAGTAAAGGCACCTGCAATCGCGGGGCCAAATACCAGCCCAAGCCCATTCGCCGCACTAATAATAGCCATACCACTTCCACGCTCTTCGCCCTCCGTTACATCCCCCATATAAGCTTGGGAAGATGACAACACCGCCGGAATAAAGCCACCAATTAAGCCGCGTGTAACAATCAGCAGAACTAAGAGTAGCCCGCCATTGAGCCATCCTTGTAATCCACCAAAAAGAGTAAGCGTAAACAACAGGCAGCTTACACACATCCCTATGAAACCAAGCAGAATCACAGGCTTGCGGCCCTTTGCATCACTCAGATTTCCCCATACTGGAGCCATTAAAGCCATCGTTATAGAACCAAGCGATATAATTATTCCGGAATGGCTTTCTCTTAAGCCTAATTCACGAATAAGGGGCGGCATAATTGGAGCAATGAGCATGAGCCCTAGCATAGCCACAAAAACACTGAAAAAGATGCTCCCTTTTATTCTATTCATCCTCGCACACTCCTCTGTTATAGTTTCTCTCTATGCAGAAGTATACGGAGCATCCCAAAAAGCTACTGCCTATAGACGGATAAATTTGCGGTTAAACGGATTTAATTTAGCATATAAAACAGTAGCCTAGGCTGAGAGAGCTTCATTTCCTGACGTGTTATTACGATATATGATGTACAGTCTTTTTACCTTTAGTAGCTAGCGCAGTTGTGGGTTGAGTCTGTATATCGATCGATGTTTAAGGGGGAAATGCAGTGAAAACAAAGATAGGATCAATCATGAAGGTGAGATCATTGAGAACGAAGTTAACCATAATGTGCTTGATTATTTTAATTGTCCCCACCTTCGTGATTGGAATCAGTTCTTATGTTGTTTCCAAGAATGAAATGAATGAATCAGGCAAAGTGGCACTTAAGAATAGTGTGCAAATGGTAATTGGTATGATTAGTTTCCTCAATGGGCAAGTCGAAGCCGGTAATTTAACATTGGAGGAAGCACAGGAAAAACTGCGCATCGAGCTGCTCGGTGTAAAAGATGCTAATAACAAAAGACCGGTAAAGATTAAATATACTGTAGGTAAAACAGGTTATCCGTGGGCAGTCAACCAAGATGCCGTTTCAGTGATGAACCCTTCAAATGAAGGCCAGGATTTAATAAATGCCGTATCGGAAGACGGTGTACATGTGGGAAAAGAGTTTGTAAAAGCCGGTACAAATGGCGGGGGATTCGTCACTTATAAATGGGCTTTACCTGGTACAGATCAAGTGGAGACGAAAATTTCTTATGTTGAAAGGGATCCTTATTGGGGATGGATCATCGGTTCTGGAGCATATTTTAACGAATTTAACAGCGGGGCGACCAAAGTCCTTTATATTGTCCTGATTATTACGACTTTTGCGGTTATTCTGGGAGCAATTATCGTAAGCTTTGTTTCGGGACGTTTTACGAAGCCTATCATCATGATTGCAAAGCGGCTTAACGCAGTTGCAGACGGTGATTTAACAGTCGAAGAAGTCAAAATTCATTCAAAAGATGAGATCGGCGAGCTTGCACAGGACTTCAATCATATGATTAAAAATATTAGATTTCTGGTCGGTGAGGTAAACCTGTCCACAAAGCAGGTCGCTGCTTCCTCGAAAGAATTGACCCTTGGAGCAGAGCACACGGGGCAGGCAACGGAGCACATCACCATCGCAATTCAAGAATCGGCGGCTGGTGCAAAGGAGCAGCAACTAATGCTTCAGAAGACAACCAGCTCGCTTGAGGAAATTTCAATAGGTATGCAGCGGATCACGGACAGCTCCTTGACCATTGCTGAATCGTCTGCAGACGCGATGGAAATGGCGAGCCTTGGCGGTACTGCTGTACAACATACGGTGAAGCAAATGGACCTGATTAACCAGTCCGTCAATGAAACCGATGCGGTTATGAGAATGCTGGATGAACGCACTCAACAGATCGACACGATGCTGCATGCCATTACGGATATCGCACAGCAGACCAACCTGCTTGCATTAAATGCTTCGATTGAGGCTGCTCGTGCAGGCGAGGAAGGCCGCGGTTTCTCCGTAGTTGCTGCAGAGGTGAGAAAGCTGGCCGAACAATCGAACCAGTCTTCCGGGCAAATTTCTGAGTTGATTCAGAATATGCGCAAAGATATGGAACATTCGCTTCAGACCATGGAACGTGTAAAACAGGATGTCGACTCCGGCATTAAAATTGCCAATGAGACGGAGCAGCAGTTTAATAAAATTGTGGCGTCCACCAATCATATCGCACAGCAAACGGAAGAGCTCGCGAGCATCACGGAGCAAATAACCGCGAGTGTCCAGGAAATTTCAGCAAGCGGAGAAAACGTATCGAGTCTGGCGCTCCAAGCGGCGGACAACTCGCAGAATATTGCAGCGTCTGCAGAAGAGCAGCTGGCTTCAATGCAGCAGATCACCAGCCTGGCAACGACCTTGTCGGATATGTCACAAAAGTTACAGGATCTAACGGTCAAATTTAAATACTAACGGAATAAGTCTTTCCAAAATATCACGCTAAACTATCATTCATATTATGAGGTCAACCAATTCTTTCTGGTTGACCCTTTTTGCATTTATTTTGAAGAGTTGCTGAAAAGGTTCGCAAATTGTGATCCTCTTCTAACTATTTAAATTGGACATGGTTTTAGTCGATTTGGTTCAGAATTGGTTCAGAGGCATTTAGTATAGTAATTCAGTAGTGTAAGAAAATCATATTAGCAGGTTAGTCATCATGGAGGATCTTAGTAAGTTCATCGTGACACCGGAATTTTATGGAGGAAATTTATGCGTAAAATCAAGTCTTTTTGTTTATCTTGTCTTGCTATTATCGTTTTATTTGGAACCTGGACATGGAGTTTTTCCGAGAGTGCAGTGTATGCAACCTCCTCACCAGTACCTAGTGTAACGGATGCTGTGTATGCTACTGAAACCACGGTAACGAGTTGGACAAATCCTTCTAAACAAGATCAGTCTGTAACGTTTAGCATCAAAACCATCTCAACCCCGCAAATTACGAAAGATTTAACTGGCACGTTAGTCCTTATGGACGGTACGAATATATTAGATACGCTGACGATGACGCCAAATGGCATTGCAAATGGCTATGGCACTGCGACCTACACCACAAGCAACTTAAGTGCGGGAAGTCACCCGATTACGGCCATATATAGTGGGGATGCTCGATTTGCGCCAAGTACATCTGAAGCGTATATACAGGTTGTAAATGGAAATGCAGGCACTGGTGGTACTGAAAACACTGGCGGAACGGGTGATACTAGCAATAACGACAGCAGCAGTAGCAATAAAAAAGATAAGAAGGATAACACGGATAGCAGTGATACATCTTCTTCCAGTGAAACAACCACACCTTCATCACCATCGGTTTCTTCAACGGTTTTACCGACTCCGGAAATCATGCCAGTAGAGCAATCCGAGGTTGCGCATGAAAAATATATAACGGGTTATCAGGATGGTACATTCAGACCGGACCAGTCGATTACACGAGCTGAAACCGCTGCGATGATGGCTAGGATTATAAAGTTGGAAACAAAAGAAAGCTCAACGACATACAAAGATATACCTAACACGTATTGGGCAAAGGATTCGATTATAGCACTCACGACACAGCACCTCATGAATGGATATGCAGATGGAACATTTCGGCCAGAGCAACCTATTACCCGTGCAGAAATGGCAGCCATACTCGCATCTTGGAAGCAGCTTAAAGGAACACAAACCGCAACATCTCCTTATACCGATATCGAAAAGCATTGGGCAAGAGATTCCATTGTGGCGTTAGCTAATGCAGGATGGATTACCGGCTATAACGATAACAGCTTCCAACCCAATAAATATATAACACGAGTAGAAACTGTTACAATTTTGAACACGATCTTAAACCGAGGACCCCTGGAAGGAACGATTCAGGCCACGTGGAAGGATGTATCAACAGATTATTGGGCATTCAAAAATATTGAAGAAGCGTCTCGTACCCATACTTCAACCATCAATTCAGAGGGTATTGAAACTTTCGTGAATTAAGACCAAAAAAAGCTGGAATCCTTACTATACAGGGTTCCAGCTTTTTGTTTACTTGATATTTTTTTAAAATGGTCAAAACAGAATTTTTAAAATAGTTTCTTCAAGGATGATGGCCTCACTCCGTATTCCCTGAAAAATTGCTCTGAAAATGCACTCACATTGCTGTATCCTACAGCCATCGCAGCTTCTGTCACATTGCTTTCCTGGCTTCGAAGGAGCTTCATCGCATAATCGAGACGAATTTGGCGCAAATATTCAAATACAGTCGTTCCAAAACATGCTTTGAATCCTTTTTTTAATTTAAAATCGTTTAATCCAACTTTTTTGGATAATGCGATCAGTGAAGGAGGGTCAATCATGCTGGATTCAAGAATTTGCCGAGCCATATGCAACTTTCTGACATCTTCTTTAGATAAGCCTTCGGGCATGGGAGTTAAATCAAATAATTGAATCATAAACCTATTAAAAATCTCTAGTGCCGCTGCTTCCATTAATAAAGGAGATCTATGCACACTTTTCAAGTCTTTGATCAAATGTTCAATCATCACTATACTTCTGTGATCCAGTTCAAAACTAAGGTGATGGAATGCACCACCCTTCAGAATTTGATTAAATTCAATAGCTACCTGTCGATGAGCCGCCAACTGTGAAGCTGCATAATTAAACAACGAAACAGGAATGCCAAGCGCAAAGGATTGGTATTGTTCGTTAACCGGAGGATGAAAACGCGCCTTGAAATCCTGTAAAAAAATAAGAGCACCCCGCCCTATCGGGAGCGTGTAGTCCAGACCAGCTATATTTACATGACGTTGACCCGAAAGTGCAAATTGAAGTTCAATCATTTGTCCTCTGGAGGCAAAGTTCGTCGGATAAGGCTCGTGATATTGAATATGTGAATACACAATCTCGATTCCGCTGTAAGTCGTAACTCGGTAGATATGTCCGTCACCCGCTTCCGGTAACATCATATACGTATGCTCGTTTTGTTTTCTAAACGGAGTTTTTTCTAAATAATGCTGATATATTAATGATAACGAATTTGAATTCACTAGCGTCCACCTCAAAGGTTTTCATTCATTCTGATAACACAAATGAGAATCGTTATCATTAATATTAGCTGAATTTGACCGGTTTGACCAGGCTTATTGGAGTATGCTGTGGAGATATTCGGGGAATCTATTAATCCCAATCCATATAAAACGTTGCCTTCAATTTACCCTTCTCACATGCTGGGCAGCTTAAATGATGAGGAGCATTGTTTTCAATGTGTTCCTGTTCCATAACACTCGTGCATCTAGGACAAGCATAAGAAATTTTATACTGTGATGAGTCCGATTCCATCTCAATAAACAATTCATTGCGGATGGCCTGACAGTCTGGACACACATACATAGCGTCGTAAGCATCATATCTCGTCGAAGGGTTGCCTATGAATTCTTCTATGCGCCGCTTAAGAGCAGCATCCTGTACAAACGAAGCAATGGATTCCAAACGCATGTATAATAAACCAAACCCCACAAATATGTTCTCAGTATAAGCACAGGTATCACAGTCCAGCTTGTACGCTTCCCCCATTTTATCCTCCCCAGCTCTTCATGTGGTTAATGAAGCCTCGATCTATCTCTTTGCAAGACTTGCTGAATGTGTGACCCGGTTTCTCCCACCACTCTTGGAAGCATACAGAGCCAAATCCGCTTGATGAACTATCGATTGTTCCGTATCCTCTTGCGTAACCGTTGCCACACCAATACTCACAGTAATGGCATATTCTCCCCAATCCATCGAGGCCGTCGTGGAGCGGTATCTTTCTGCTGTACGAATGGCTTCTTCTTGATCGTTGCCCGGAAGAATAATGACGAACTCCTCGCCGCCATACCGAGCGACAATGTCCCTGTCCCGCGACATGGATTGCAGTAATTCTGCCAGATTCGTAAGCACTAGGTCGCCCACCGGATGACCATAAGTATCGTTAATACTTTTGAAACGATCAATATCAATGATCAGCAGCGAAAAAGATATTCCGCTCTCATGAAAGGACGCGAGGCTAGCTAGTAATTGATCTTGGAAATACCTTCTATTTTTGAGGCCAGTTAACGGGTCCGTGGATGCCATCGTTTCAAGCTGGAGATTGATCCTTACTAGCTCCTGCTGTTTGATTTCATATTCTTCGTGCAACCGTTCAAGCTTCTGGTTCGCTTCATTCGTGGCCTGATATAATTCCTGAAGCTTGGTTTTGGTCTGCAGGATATCTCTCTCATGTTCAATTCGCTTACGCATCATAAGCACGACACAATCAATAACCGTTTCTCCGTTTCGTTCCTGACGAACCCCGTTCAGAAGTACAGGCACATCCTGTCGATCACTTGTCCGAAACGAGAAGTACATCTCATCGACATGCCCGTACAATTGAATATAGGGATAAAAATAAGTATGAAAAAATAGCTTGTTGGTAACAGACATTGTGGATTCAATAGGCCGTCCGAGCAACTCATTACGATCATAAAGTAGCATATCCAATAAAGTTTGATTCACCGATTGAATGAAGCCAGAATCCGAGATTGAGAAATATCCACAGGGAGCTTTATCTAATTGAATATCCATTTCATGACTGCCTTTCTTCTGATATTACACACTGGCTAAATACTCTTTAATCAGATCGCTTGTTTCTCCAGGTTGACTTAAGTGAGGATAATGCCCTTTTGCCCTCATCTGTTGAAGCCTGCTATTTTTAAGATGAGTATGTAAATAATCCCCTACTTCAATCGGAGCAATGCTATCGTCCGAGCACTGGAGAATCAGTGTAGGAACCGAAGCATGCTGGAGATCGACACGGCAATCCGAAAAAAAAGTCACTTCCGCAAATTGTCGTGCAATATGAGGGTCTCTTGAGCAAAATGTTTTCTCCAACTCTTCGGTTAATTCCTGTCGTTCAGGATTCTGCATAACAATGGGTGCCAGGTAACTAGCCCAGCCAATAAAGTTCATTTGCATCATATCAAGCAATTCATCGATGTCACTCTTATCGAAGCCCCCATAATAATGGGGGAGGTCATTCACATAACGAGGAGAGGGGCCGAGCATGACGATGCGCTCAAAATATTGGGGATTGCGGATAGAAGCAAGCATTCCAATCATACTACTAACGGAATGTCCGACGAATATGACATTTCTTAATTCTAGCGTTTCCATAATATCCAGCACATCTTGGGCATATCCTTGCAAATCGCTGTATTTTTTGGAATCATAGTACTTAATTTGAGAATCTCCAGAACCTACGTAATCAAATAAGACGATTTGGTAGTTGTCGATAAAGCTAGGGACGATATAACGCCACATATCCTGATCGCATCCAAAGCCGTGAGCAAATACAATCGTCTGGCTACCTGTGCCCAGCACTTTTACATTATTACGTTGGAGAATATCAACGGTCATCGTAAATCACCTCTTTGAGGTAGTATCTGTTCTATTGGCTTCTTTTCACTATTATATCGGAAAAGATTTGATTATGGATAATGGATCTCATTCATAAATCCAACGTTCAATGATCCCCTTTACCTTGTGCATATGTTGCTGGGATAAGGAACAAATAATAACTAATTCGTTTTTCCCAATCATATCTAACCAATAGTGAACGTCATCCTCTTCATTAACCGTTTCTTGAATGATTCTGATAGATTTATGACTTATTTTTGATTTAGCCGAAAAAATGGGGTTCATATCCATGATTTTCTGACCAGTAGAAAAGGATGTGTTGTAATAAGGAATGACCCAGTTCTCCTTATCCTGATCTTGTACTAAATTTAGAAATGCACGCACCCAATAATCCTCTAGTTCTGTGTAACTCTGTTCATTCAACTCATTCAAATTCATACATGTAACCACCCATCTTATACACTGATTGTCTGACGGCTTGCAAGGATTGTTCAATCGCCCTGTTGCTTCCTTGGTGCCCGTAGACATTTTGCGGATTTCTGTAGCGACAGCCCCAAAACCTGTTCCTGCGTACCCACCCGAGCAGCTTCAATCGCAGCATTTAATCCAAGCAGGTAATATGTATCCACTTTCTCAAATTTTGATATCAGCCCTACCCTCTATTTCGTCATTTTCATCCCATGTATTTAGTGAAACAGCGCGTACCGATTAAAATCGGCACGCGCTGATGGTATGACTTTTATGAAACAGGCACTAAGATTTAATCCAACTGCTCTCCATTGGTTTCGATCACATTCTTATACCAATAAAAGCTCTTCTTTCTGGATCTGGCAAGTGTCCCTTTGCCTTCATTATCCTTATCGACATATATAAACCCATAACGCTTTTTCATTTCTCCGGTTCCCGCACTGACCAGATCAATACATCCCCATGGCGTATACCCTATTAGGTCCACTCCATCAGCAATCGCTTCTTTCATTTGCTCAATGTGTTGCTTCAGGTAATCAATTCGATAATCATCGTGAATGGAGCCATCTTCTTCCACTGTATCTACGGCGCCAAGACCATTTTCAACAACCATTAACGGGATTTCATATCGGTTATAAATGTTATTGAGGGACCATCTCAATCCCTGTGGATCGATCTGCCAATCCCAGGCACTTGCTTTCAAATGAGGATTCTTTAAGCCCATAGATAAATTTCCTCCCACCTTCTCCTGGTTGGGATCGGCACTGACACAAGTAGAGGAATAATAGCTGAAGGTATAGAAATCTACGCAGCCTTCTTTTAAGATGTCCTCATCCTCTTCTTGCATTGTGATCTGAATGTTATGATCTCTAAAATAGCGTTTGGCAAATCCCGGATAAGCTCCTCTTACTTGGACATCTGAGCATAGGAAATTACTTAAGTTATCCTTTTGTTGAGCCAGCAGAATATCATCAGGATGACATGTAAGTGGGTAGGAACACATATAAGCAATCATACAACCGATTTTAAAGTCCTTGTTGATTTCATGACCCAGCTTTACAGCCTTTGCACTGGCAATAAATTGATGATGCAACGCCTGATACAGAACCTGCTCATCCTTCACTGTAGCATGGGCAAGCTCTCCATTCCCCTCCGGCATCATAGCTCCAGCCATGAACGCGCCAAATGACAAGGTTAAAAT
This sequence comes from Paenibacillus sp. FSL L8-0158, assembly GCF_038592965.1. GTDB lineage: Bacteria > Bacillota > Bacilli > Paenibacillales > Paenibacillaceae > Paenibacillus > Paenibacillus polymyxa_D. Next base: position 4,106,728 of record NZ_CP151949.1, read on the forward strand.
ATTGATTTCATTAAAGGTTAACCAGTATTTCACGACATCTTTATATCTGTTAAAAAGCACTTCACAATATCTCACATAAAAATCTACGACTCTGCGATCTGACCAACCATTATATTTTTGGGTCAAATGAAACGGTGCTTCATAATGTGAGATCGTAACCAAAGGCTCAATATTGTACTTTTTCAATTCTGCGAATACACGATCATAGAACTGCAGGCCTTGCTCATTCGGCTCTGCATCATCTCCGTTAGGAAATATTCTTGACCACGCAATGGACATTCTAAAGACCTTGAATCCCATCTCTGCAAATAAGCGGATATCCTCTTGATAGCGGTGAAAAAAATCAATAGCCTCGTGACTCGGATAGTTCACTCCTTCTTCCAGTATAGGTGTAATTCTTCGAGAAGTCGTATGCGTTCCAGCCGTAATCACATCAGCAGTGCTTAAGCCTTTACCTTCTTCATTATATCCACCTTCAAATTGGTTGGCAGCCGTTGCACCTCCCCATAAAAATCCTTGTGGAAATTCCAATGTAGTTGTATTTTTCATTGTTTAACTCCTCCTCAACGTTTAATTAGGATTAGACTACGACGGTCAATAAATCCTCTTGATACTCAATCGACTTTTTCTCTGTTTCAATTACATCCAGATAACTCGCCGTATTGGCAACGATAACAGGTGTGGTCAGAACATAACCTGCCTCTTTAATAGCCTCCATATCAAACTCCATGAGCAACTGTCCTTTTTTAACAGCATCCCCCTGTTTTACTTTAGGATAAAAATGTTGGCCTTTTAATTTGACCGTATCTTTGCCTACATGGATGAGGACCTCAACACCGTGATCACTTGTAATTCCAATCGCATGACCTGACGAAAATAATGATGTTAATACGCCATCTACAGGTGAAACGACCTTACCTTCCGAAGGTTCAATGGCAATCCCTTTTCCCAGTGCACCTGTCGAAAAGGCTTCGTCCGTGACTTCAGATAAAGGTTTCACTTCACCTTTTAATGGACTCATCACCGTCTCTTGTTTTACCAAAACTTCTCCTTTGGCTGCTCCTGTTGTACTGTCTTCCTTTTTAGCTTCTTTCACTTCATCATCTTTAAATCCGCCAAAGAACATAAGCAAGAAGCCTAATACAAAGCTTACCAGGATACCGATAACAGCCCCATAAAATCCGCTGTCTATTCCCGCCGGACTGATATAGCTCGGGATAGCAAAAATACCCAACCCACCAATGATGTAACCTTTAGTTCCCATCATTCCTATAATACCGCCGCCTACTGCAGATGCTATACAGCTTAAAATAAATGGTTTCTTACGTGGTAATGTAATCCCGTAAATCGCTGGTTCTGTCACACCAAAAATCCCGGAGATGACAGCTGGAATAGAAAGTGATCTCAGTTTTACATTTTTGGTTTTAAACAAAATCGCCAGTACGACGCCCGTCTGAGCAAAGGAAGCTCCCAGCGTAGCCGCAAGAATCGGATCGAATTTAAGCACGGCTAAGTTGTTCATAGCGATAGGAACAAGTCCCCAGTGTAATCCAAAGATAACAAACACTTGCCAGAAAGCGCCCATGATTATGCCTTCAATAATTGGACTTAAGTTATACACAAAGAGGGTTGCTGCCCCAAGCAGTTGACCTGCCCAAGTCGAGAGAGGTCCAATCACAATCAATGCTAAGGGTACAATAACTAACAATGTGAAAAACGGAACCAAAAATGTTCTCACTACGCTAGGGATTACCTTTTTAAAGAAGTTTTCTATTTTTGAGCCTACATAGGTGGATATGATAATCGGAAGAACGGTTGACGCATAACTCATCAGAATGACCGGAATGCCTAAGAAAGTGATATATACCGGTGACTCAAATATAGTACCGCTAAATAGAGTGTATAGTGGTTTGCCCGAGGCTGTTATCGTACTAAATGTTGGGTACACAAGCGATGCACCTATAGCCATACCTATAAAAATGTTGGCATTGAACTTTTTAGCTGACGTATACCCCAGGAAAATAGGAAAGAAGTAAAATAAACAATCACCTAAAGCATTGAGAATTTGATAGGTACCCGATGTAGTGGTCAGCCAGCCCAAAGCTACAAATAGGGCAGTGAAGCCCTTTATCATACCCGTGGCACTTAAGACACCCAGCGTGGGTGTAAATACACCCGAAATGGTATCAATGAATCTATTGAACAAACTCATTTTTTCACCTGATGCTTCTTCTGAATCTCCTGTCTGAAAACCGCCTACAGCAGTAACATCAGCATACACCTCAGGTACATGGTTACCTATAACAACCTGGTATTGTCCACCACTCTTTACCACAGTGACAACACCATCCATATTTTTCAAAACCTCTGTATTGGCTTTACTTTCATCTTTTAGTTTGAAACGCAAGCGTGTAATACAATGAGTTAGACTATTCACATTTTCTTTGCCGCCGACATTTCTAATGATGTCTTTTGCTAATGTCTCATACTTCATTGTAACTTCCCCTTTAATTGTATTTATAAAAAAAGGCGAAACCAAAATAGATCAAATTCGATCTAGGTTGGTTTCGCCTGCATTACCAGTAACAATCCAAGAGTTATTCAATTTTGTCTTTGGGTCACACGCTGAATATGAATCGTGATATACAGCTTTTCCTCATCTGACAATACCATATCCAAGTATTTCTCAATCTTCAGCATGCACCCATAAGCCTTTTTGTACTTTGCTTTCACTTGCCTCCATAAAAAATCGTCTTCCAGTTCTACTTTTTCTTTTTTATTTAATCGCTGAAAGAAGAATCTTAAATGTGTAATAAATCGCTCATAACTGATCGAGTGTTCATCTATGGTGGTATTATAAGAGTATTTAATAATATTCAAGATGTCGTGTATTTTTTGAGTTTGCTGAGCAACATCTGCTACCTTGTTACAGGAGCTGTTTACTTGAGCATTTATTAAATGAAGAGCAATATTACCTGCTTCATCTTCTGACAATCGTTTGCCTGTTTCGTCTTCAATAAACTCCAGTGCTTTTAGACCAACCACAAATTCTTTGGGATAAAATTTTTTGATCTCCCAAATTAACGGATTTACATTTTTAAACCCTTCATCAAACATTTTAAATGCATTGTTCATATGATCCGTAAGCGAAACATATATATAATCGCTCAATTGTGCTTCGAGTATGCTTTTTCCATATTCAATGATGTCATAGCATAATGAAACATATTCTGATGGAACATCCTCTAACAATAACTTAAATTTCTCTGAAGCATCTTTATGTTTAAGCACAAAGACCTTTTCAATTAGATGCTCTTCTACTTGTTCGCCTGCACTCTTTTTAAATGCAATACCACGACCCATAACAACAAATTCATCTCTCTTTTGATCTTTGGCTATTATGGCGTTGTTATTAAATATCTTGGTTATGATCATCTAACTGCCCTCCTTATCCCATCAAATTTAAAAAGGATTTAGATGCTGGGCGAAATTTCAGATAGGTCACAAGACGGTAATAGCCGATCAAACCTTCGTTGTAAATCAAATTCAAATGTATTGATTTACAATTTCGTGTTTTGAAAACGCATTCATAATAAGAGACAAAGCCTTACGTTTTCCCTGAATGATCTTGAGTGCTTCCAAACCGATCTGATATTCCGTTTTGAAAATGAATATAATCGGTTAACCACGTCCTATGACATCATTTTTCGGATGTCGATTCGTTGGTCGACGTCATCATCTTTGTTGTTCAGCACTTGTAAGGCTTTATATCACTCACCCTTCTGCGTTATGGCTGGGCCAGATATTCACATCTTGCAGGATAACGTAAAGCTTGTATTCTAAAAAGAAAAGGCAAAACCCAACACATGGAAATCGAATTCCATGCCTCGGGTTTTGCCTTTTCAGTAACAATCCCAAGATCATAATAACATCGAATTTAAGTTTTGCCAACAAAAAATGTTTGCGCTTTCTTTTACGGAGCAACCACATTAAATACAGCACACTCTCATGGTATAAAATGTCATCCGCCAATGTAGGACATGTTAATCTTTTTTTTGTTGTTAGCTGTCTGCTCCGTACGTTCATCGGAATACCGGTCTGTACGTTGTTCCCATACTGAAGTAATCACATCGAGTAGTTCCTGGTCATTCGCTCCATTACGAAGCATCTGGCGTAAATCGAATCCGCCTGAAGCAAACAAACATGTATAAAACTTGCCATCGCACGACAAGCGGGCGCGTGTGCAAGACGAACAAAATGATTCAGAAACCGAAGTGATAAAACCAATTTGTGCGTCGCTGTCTTTATAACGGTAACGCTTTGCCACTTCTCCAAAGTAATCCCGATCCATCGGCTCCAGCTCGTACGCATTCTTAAGTCGTTCAACAATTTGTTTTTTGGTTAGTACCTTTTTGAAGCTCCATCCGTTGTCATTACCTACATCCATAAACTCGATAAAGCGAAGGGTTATTCCCTGCTCCTTAAAATAGGCGGCCATCGGCAAAATTTCCGAGTCATTAACGCCTTTTTGAACGACCATATTGACCTTGATTTCAAAGCCGATTTCTCTTGCATATTCGATCTGCTTCAAAATAAAATCAGGCTTAATCCCTCGCCCATTCAATCGCCCAAATAGCTCAGGGTCCAGAGCGTCCAGACTGACATTAAGCCGTCGTAGCCCCGCGTCATAGAGAGGCTTAGCCTGCTGTCCTAGCAACACACCGTTGGTGGTCAAGCCGATATCTTCCACTCCGTCAATGGACAGGATTTGGGAGACCAGGTCGGGTAGATTCCTGCGCATTAATGGCTCGCCGCCTGTGAGTCGGATCTTTTTTACACCCAGGGATACAAAGAGCTTCGTTAGCCGGTGTATCTCTTCAAACGACAGACATTCATTTTGGGGAAGAAAGGCGTAATCGTCACCGAATATTTCTTTGGGCATGCAATAGGAACAGCGGAAATTGCAGCGGTCCGTAACCGATATACGCAGGTCACGAATTGGCCGCTGCAACGTGTCTTTCAGTGGATAAAAATTCATACGCCTCCTCCTTTCTAGTTGTATAGCGTCGTTATCATTAGCCGCCGCTGACTGGGGGAATGAAGGCTGCAATATCTCCATCCTGTAATACATCCGTAGACAACGCGTACTCCTCGTTTATCGCAATTCGCACAGACTCGATCGGCATACCTGGATATTGATCTGTTATCCAATTGGATAAATCGCCTACCGTTTGGCCCGCCAAATCTGCCAGCTCTTCTGTTTTTCCCGTCACCTCACGGAGTCCCGCAAAGTAGTACAGCTTAATCATGACTGATCTCCCCCGGCTTTTTCTTTTGATCTCCGACCCACTGCGTTCCATCTTCCCAAATCTCCCGTTTCCAAATGGGAACTATTTCTTTGATTCGTTCGATCGCGTATTCATTCGCCTCATACGCATCCGAACGGTGAGGTGAAGAAACGGCAATGACAACGGCAATATCACCGATTTGAAGCTCGCCAATGCGGTGCGCGATTGCCACTCGTGTCCCTTCCCATTTCTGTTCGATTTCGCGACCAATCTCTGTGAGTTTTTTTTGGGCCATAGGGACATAGGCCTCATAAGCAAGGTATAAGGTCCGTACACCTTGAGTCCATTCTCGTACGTGCCCTGTAAAAATAGTCACCGCTCCTGCTTCCGGCCTTAGGACATAATCCGCATAAGCCTGCGGGATAATGGGCTCCGTCACGATTTCAAATACACTCATCTTTTCCACCTTCCAGCCCCCGGACAAGCCGCTCTCCGATGACAGACTCTTCTAAATATTTCTGCTTTTTGTATCTATATCTCATTTAACCGAACAGCTGATGATATAGTTTTTGACCGTTGGCAACACTCCGTACACCGTGTATGAGAAGCCTTCCGTTTTTGAATAAAATCATTCGATGCTTAAAAGCATAAAATTCAACGAAATAAGGGGTTCTTTTTACACGATCTGCTATAAGCCTGCCCATTTTTTCTGCATCATCGAGCGTGATCGGACGTTGTGGGTCTGGAAGAACCTGTACCACGTTCCGTCCGCATAGAGCCGCATACGCCGAGCGACGTGATGCTGTCAGTGCAGGAAACGTAGGATGTTCTCCACAGGTTGGACAATCTTGGTTACGGATGCGGGAAATCCCTATGTCCATCTGCGTATTCTCCCATAGGTCAAATAGATGAACCTTGCGGCGCATCTTATCACGTCCGCCGCTCAGCCACTTCATGGCTTCTGCACATTGGAGGGCGGCTGTCACCTGGACTGCGGGTGAGATGATTCCAGCTGTGTCGCAGGTCTGATTAATCGCAGGCAGCGATGGCAGAAGGCAGCGTAAACAAGCTGACTCGCCCGGCACGAATGGAAAAACAACGCCTGTGCTTCCAACACAGGCTCCGTAAATCCATGGAATTCCTGCCTTCAGTGCAGCATCGTTGATCAGCAGACGAGTTTCGAAATTGTCCGTAGCATCCATCAGTAATATACTCTTGCTGGCAAGTTCTAGAACAAGTTCAGCATCTAAATTATCGAGATATGTGTGCAAGCGCACGTCTTCTCGTATGGCTTTCAGCCTTTTTTCGGCTGCCATAACCTTGGGCTGCATTTCCGCGGCGTCCTGCTCCGTGAACAGCTGCTGACGTTGCAGATTCGACATCTCTACGTAATCCCTGTCAACAAGATGAAGCTCCCCAACGCCCGCTCTTACCAGTGTTTCGGCGATGGCGGAACCCAGTGCCCCGCAACCGATAATGGTGACGACAGCAGCGGATAGATTACGCTGCCCTTCGCCACCAATGGGTCTAAATAAGATCTGTCTAGAATAACGCTCATTCATTAGATTGTGTCCCTTGATAATACAGCCATATGACAAGGATCAGGCTAGCCAGCGCCACTTGGGAGAGCAGCATGAATCCAATGGAGTAATGGCCAGTAGCGGCATGAATCGTCGACAACAAGATCGGAGGGAAAAAGCCACCAAGTCCGCCCATCATGGATACAATTCCGTTAACTATACCTGCTTGTTTATTAAAATAAAATGGAACTAGCTTGAAAATGACGCCGTTCCCCACTCCAGCACATACAGCGATTGCCAAGCAGCCTACTGTATAAAGGGTGATCCCTGGTGAAAAAGCCAAAAGAATCGCAGCGACCGTATAAACAGAGAACGTGCCTACCAGCAGGAACAGTGGCTGAAACCGATCTGCCAGCCAGCCACCGATGGGGCGGAAGAAAGTGGCAATCGCAATAAAGCCTGCTGTACGCATCCCTGCATCCACTTTGGTCAGTTCAAAATTCGATACCAGGAAATTCGGCAAGTACACCGTGAACGCTACAAATGAGCCGAATGTAATAAAATAAAAGAGCGAGAAAAACCAAAGCTTCTCATTTTTATAAACCCCTTTGATCTGTTCCATAATGGGCGTCTTCACTTTAGCTTCATGACGGTCCCCAAAGAAGAAATTCAAAACGATAAAAACAAGCAGCAGAATGAGATACAGCTTCACTGTAGGGGCCCAGCCGATTTGGGTAGCCACAATAGGGGCCGAGAAGGTAGTGACGGCTGTTCCCAAATTTCCTATGCCATACATTCCATTTACAAACCCATGCTTTTCCTTTGGATAATACTTCGGCAGCGAAGTCACCCCAACCGAGAACACAGCTCCTCCAATCCCAAGGAACAAGCCACCAATAATTAAATCCGTCATCGTAGAAGCTTCACTGATATAGTAGACGGGAAACAAAAGCAAAATAAAGCTAACGAGAAAAACGATTCTTGCTCCGAAGATGTTGGCATAATAACCAAGCGGGATGCGCAGAATCGAACCAAGCACAACCGGAATCGCCGTGACCATGGCCAATTTTCCGGGTGGAATAGCAATATCCTCCGTAATGAACGGCATAAGAGAAGAAATGATAACCCATACCATGAATCCAAGAATCAAGTTCAATGTTTGTAACGGCAACTGCATTTTTCTAATCATTTAACTCACCTTTTCAACGTTTTTTCTGTCGAATTATTAAATTGAATTTTCTGTCCCCATTGTAGCCGCTAGCCGATCTGTTCGAATATAGGGGACTCCCCTTTACCCGACAGGGGACTCCCTGAAAATATAAAAAAGCCGCTTCTATAGGAAGCGGCTTGGTCAATTCAAGAGATAAGCGTATTTAATTTGTCACATAACTTGGTCAGATCATTCCGATTGATCTGTTGCTCTGCCATAGGAAAAAGTACGGTTTCTTCTTTTATAAAATGTACAGTCAGCACTTCAAAGGCCTCTCCCGCGTTCTTGGCTGCCTCCTGAATGTCATCAAGGGTGAGCAAACTCAAATCGCCCTCCGTCTGATGAAGAAAATGACCGATATAGCCTTCTATTTCACGATGCTCCTCCTGTATACCGACGAGCGGCCCCTGTTCAAAACCAATGTAGGTTCCTAGTAGAGAAAAGAAGTGTTCTTCTTCCTTTTCAGTATGTTTCTTGAGGGGTACCCTAAAATCAATAATCTGCATTCTCAGCTTTTCCAGTTGCTTGCGGCCTTCTTCCAAATCTAGTACTCTGTTCTGCTCAAACCACAATACAATGGCATGCCATTCATCCATCAGATAGGTTAGATATCGATGCTCATTTTCAAGAATGCGCATGGCAGGTTTGGAAAAGCGCAGTTTCTCATTTTCCAGCACGCGGATTTCCTCCATTCATCGGCTAAAAATCCAGCATTTTTTTCTTTAATGCATATTGGACCAGTTCAGGCCGGCTTCTTAAATTCAGTTTTTCCATGATTTTCGCTTTATTCGCTTCCACCGTCTTGACAGAGATGAACAGCTTTTCCGCAACTTCCTTGTTACCGTAACCTTTTGCGACCAGAGGCAGAATCTCCAGTTCCCGCTTGGACAGGATCTCATACGGATCTTCTGATTGTGACTTCGTATCTTTCTTGATGAACTCACGAACGAGAGAAGTGGCCATTTTAGGATGGATATAAGTCCCCCCCCCATAAATGGTTCGTATGGCAAGCAATAGCTCCTCATCTGGAGCATTTTTCAAAACGTATCCTGAAGCACCATTCTTTAAAATATGAAAAAGATATTCTTCATCGTCATGCATGGTCAGAATCAGAATTTTAGTATCAGGATGGTCCTCTTTAATCTTGCCTGTGGCAATCAATCCACTCTCGCCTGGGGGCATGCTAAGGTCCATGATCAGAATATCTGGACGGTATTTAGCTACCATTGTATACGCTTCAATGCCGTCTGCAGCCGTTCCGACAACCTCCATATCCGATTGGAAGTTCAAAATCATGGAAAATCCGCTTCGTACAATTGCATGGTCATCCGCTAACACAATTTTGATCACGTCTTTATTCCTCCTCATGTCCAATCGGAATTTTCAGAAATACTTTGGTTCCCTGACCCACATTCGAAAGGACGCCAAAACTTCCGCCTACCAGCTCTGCTCGCTCCTGCATGCCATATAAACCAAGTCCCGTTCCAATAGGGTTGCTCCCCTTTTCAAAGCCAACCCCATCGTCCTCTACAGTCAAACGAAGCGTATGATCATGCTCAGACAAAGAAACTTTAACCAAGTCTACCTGGGCATACTTCAAGGCATTGAGAACAGCCTCTTGGCAGACGCGGTAAATGACCGTTTCCTTTTCACTTCCGTATCGCTTTTGGGGAAGATCCGACACAAATTCAACTACAAGACCAAAGCTTTGCTCAACCCTCTTGAAATGAGAACGAAAGGCGGCTTCAAGCCCAAAATCATCAAGTGTAGCGGGACGTAGTTCCACAGACAGGTTACGAATATCATCCAGCAACCGCGTCATGGATGCTTCGGTCTGCTTCATGTTTTTGATAAGCTGTTCATCATTCGTCATGTATTTTAACACCCGTAGTTCAACAACTGCGCTCATCAATTCCTGGGCGACGCTGTCGTGCAGTTCCCTGGAAAGCCGTTTACGCTCATTTTCCTGCGCTTCAATGACATGCTTCATCATTTTGTTTTGATACAATTTCTCCTGCGTCTGAAATTGCGGAGTCAAGTCTCTCAACATCAACACCCGTGTTCCATGTTCAGAATCAATGGTGTGAAAAGAAGCGGCATAGGGGAGCATTCCGTTGCTCTTTGTTTCCAGATATACCTGAAAAGAAGCGAAATCCTTGGATTCTGGCATATTGAAATAACAATCAAGACAGGTACGGGGCTCCGTTTCGCTTGTATAGCCCCTGCATGTTCCACACAAAGCTTTTTCCTTCCCTTCATAGAGTTGAATGAGGACGTCATCACTCACAATCTCCTCAGCTGCCGGGTTCATAGCTAGGGTGTTCCCTTGCCCATCAAAAAAGAAAATGGCTTCCGTACTGTTCTCAAACAACTTCACCATTAGCGCATTCAAAGAGCCAGTCCCTACAGATAATGTCAATTACATCACTTCCTTCCCGTTCAACTCACCAATTCCCCTATGCGCCAAAGCTTCCAAATCACGCAGCATGGCTTCGGTCATCAGCTCTTCTTCCCGAAATCCACCAAGCAGTACGCCCGCGACGCGAGCATCATTCCATAGGGGAACAGCCCCGAGACTCTTAAGTTTCTCGGATTGAACGATCGGATAGTTAAACAGGTTGTCTGCCCCCACATATTGATAAACAGATGGAATGAAAACGGATTTCCCGGTTTTAAACACGATTCCTGCTATGCCCTTACCGGATTGCAGCACAATCCGTTTAAAGCGATCATTTAAATTACCGGCTGCATTTTTCCATTTAATTACGTATTGATATTCGGCCGGTTCAACCAGAGCAAGCGCCATGAAATCATAACCGAAATGTTCGCGTATTCGCTCAAGCTCCCTTTGATAATCCATCCTATTATTCATCGCTCTCTCCTAATAGAATTAGGAAAGAAGGCAGAGCCCGCTTTCCTAATTCGATTTATGTCTTCTGTAAAGGATATAACTTCTGCGCACATAATTCAACGGAACACTCCACACATGTACAAGCCGGGTAAACGGCCAGAATGCAAAAATAGCAAAGCCCATAAGTATATGAAGCCTGAAAGACATCGGTACATCTCTCATCAGTGTCGGATCAACACGGAATATGAATAAACCGCGGAACCAGACCGAGATCGTCTCCCGATAATCGAATTCCGGCTGTACCGCATTCGTCACGAGAGTCGCGAACATCCCCATGCATACAATGGCCAAAAGCAATACGTTTACAATCATATCAGACGCCGAACTTAAATGGCGCACATTGCGTATTGTAAAACGACGAGAGGTAAGAATCAACATACCGAGGAACGTCATCGCTCCAAATATTCCACCAATATAAACTGCTCCAATATGATATAGATGATCGTTTACACCCAGTGCATGCATCCAGGTTTTTGGTATGCCCAGACCGGATACATGACCCATAATAACCGGGATAATACCCAAGTGGAATAAGAGACTTCCGATCATCAATTGTTTCTTTTCAATAAACTCACTTGATTTCGCTGTCCAATTGAACTGATCGTTTCTGTAGCGGAAAATATGCCCTACAATAAAGACGACCACACACATATAAGGGAAAATAACCCATAAAAACTGCTCTAGCATCATCATTGCGCAGCTGCCTCCTGTTCTACGCAAGCTTTAAGCGTTTCGCGCAGTCCCTTCACCAGATGAAAATACGGGCTTTCCATTTTCTCCAGCGCTTTAAGTAAATGATATGTGCCGTCTTCCAGGATCGCGATTGGCATGCGGAAGTTTTCTGTCGTCTTCGGATCTTGCGACCATTCGGCGGCATACAGAAATTCACACATGAGCGGAAGGTAATCTGGCAGCTCACCATCCGGCATTTCAAGACCATACATCTCGTATAGCACCTTTAACTTGACCAACATTTGTCCCCGTTCTTTTGCATCTTCGAATTTGAAGTAAGTCATATATAGTGCACAATTTTTTTGAAAATCAAAGGTTTCTGTATACATTTCCTGAATCTCTTCCATACTGAACTCTTGCATAAGGGACCAGTAGGTGTTCGCATACGTATATGCCGGATGGTTTGGATCAAACGATGCTTCCAGAAAAGCCGGATGAAAATCCAGCTTTTCCGGGTACATGAGTTGTTGGGCGAAAAACCCGAATGATGGCTTGCATTCATACAGCTTCGCTACATTAATCACGCCAAATACCCCCGTAGAAGTTTTCTTCATACATTTCTTTGCCAGTTTTCAAAGGCTCTTCCATCCCCATTGAACTTGCCATACTACAGCCGTCACATCCAGAGCCTGAACCCATATTTCCCATGGTATCGCCGTAACCCGCAGATCCTTGAGCCCGGTACGGATTCGAATATCCTTCTTTATGCGACGTTGGAATGACGAAACGATCCTCATACTTGGCAATCGCCAGAAGCCGATACATCTGCTCAGTCTGCCGAGGCGTCATGCCAATGCGCTCAAGACGGCTTTCATCAAAAGATTGTCCTGTGGATTGAGCACGCATATAGGAGCGCATCATAGCCATTCTTTGCAAGGATTCCTTCACGGTTTGGGTGTCGCCCGCCGTCAGCATATTGGCAAGGTACTGAATAGGGGTACGCATTTCTTCGATAGCCGGAAAAATCATATCGGGATTCTCAATCGAGTCTTTCCCTTCAAAGTAATTCATGATCGGACTAAGTGGTGGCACATACCAGACCATAGGTAATGTGCGATATTCCGGATGAAGCGGGAATGCCAGCTTGTGCTCAATGGCAAGCTTGTAGACCGGCGAGTTCTGCGCTGCTTCAATCCAGTCCTCCGAGATGCCGTCTTTTCTCGCTTGAGCGATCACTGCCGGATCACTAGGATCCATGAACAGGTCACACTGCGCTTTATAAAGCTCTTTCTCGTCCTGCGTAGATGCGGCCTCAAGCACCCGATCCGCATCATACAGCATAACACCGAGGTAGCGAATTCGTCCTGTACATGTCTCAGAGCAGACTGTCGGCAGGCCTGCTTCCACACGTGGGAAACAGAAGGTACATTTTTCTGCTTTGTTCGTCTGCCAGTTAAAGTACACTTTTTTGTATGGACAGCCCGTCATGCAATACCGCCAGCCGCGACATGCTTCCTGATCCACGAGCACGATTCCGTCCTCGTCCCGCTTGTACATGGCACCTGAAGGACAGGACGCGACACAGCTCGGATTTAAACAATGTTCGCAAAGCCGTGGGAGATAAACCATGAACGACTTCTCAAAGTTAAATTTAATCTCTTCTTCGATTTTCTGAATATTTGGATCAAGCGGACCGGTTACATGCGCACCCGCCAGGTCATCTTCCCAGTTTGGACCCCACTCCAAATCCATTTTTTCACCTGTTACCGCAGAGTGCGCGCGTGCCACAGGTGAATGCTTCTGTTCACCGGCGTTGGTCAGTTGCTCGTAATTGTAAGTCCAAGGCTCATAATAATCTTTCATTTCCGGCATGTCTGGATTGTAAAAAATCTTACCCAGTGCTATCTTGGACAGCTTGTTGCCTGACTTCAGTTCCAATTTCCCTTTGCGGAGCTGCCAGCCGCCTTTATATAATTCCTGGTCTTCCCAGCGCTTCGGATAACCGATACCGGGTTTGGTTTCCACATTGTTAAACCACATATATTCCGCACCTTTGCGGTTCGTCCAGGTTGTTTTACATGTCACGCTGCACGTATGGCAGCCAATACATTTATCCAGGTTCATGACCATGGCAATTTGAGCTTTAATCTTCAAGCCAGTTAACCTCCTTCATTTTACGTACCGCAACGTACACATCACGCTGGTTGCCGATTGGACCATAATAGTTGAATCCATAACTAAGCTGAGCATATCCACCGACCATTTGGGTTGGTTTGAGATGAATTCTTGTTGGTGCGTTATGACTACCGCCGCGTGTATCCGTGATTTCAGAGCCTGGCACTTGAATGTGCTTATCCTGAGCATGGTACATGAACATAGTCCCTCTTGGCATCCGATGGCTGACAACGGCCCGGGCGGTTACGACGCCATTACGGTTGTATACCTCTACCCAGTCATTGTCAGCAAGATCGTGCGCCTCTGCGTCTTCATTGTTGATCCACACGGTAGGACCTCCACGAAACAGCGTAAGCATGTGCTGGTTATCCTGGTAGGTGGAGTGAATATTCCATTTACCGTGCGGTGTCAGATAGCGAAGCACGAGTGAATCTTGTCCGCCTTTTATTTCCCGATCCCGAGGACCGAACACCATCGGTGGCAACGTCGGTTTGTAGATCGGCAATGATTCTCCAAATTGTTGGAAAATCTCATGATCAATATAGAAATGCTGTCTTCCCGTCAGAGTACGAAACGGAACGAGACGTTCAATATTCGTTGTAAATGGTGAATAGCGGCGTCCCTTCTTATTCGATCCAGTGAATACTGGTGTCGGTATAACTTCTCGAGGCTGGGCCGTGATACTTTGGAAAGTGATCCTTTCCGCTGCCCGATCGGCCGAGATGTCTTTAAGTTCAACACCGTGAAGCTCTTCTGCCTGCTCATAAGCCTTTTGCGACACCCGTCCATTAGTCGCGGATGAAAGATGAAGAATTGCATTGGCCACTTGGCGAGCTGTCTGGATTTTTGGCAGTCCATCTTTAATGGACTCATCATAATAAACTCCGTTCAACTTTTTCATTTCCTCATATTCTTCTGCTACGGAGAAGCTGACGCCATGCGCACCTGCTTTCCCAGTAGTCAAATTCGGACCGAGTGAGATAAATTTATCGTGAATTTTAGTATAGTCACGTTCGATGATGCTGAAATTCGGCATGGTTTTACCCGGTGTTGCTTCAATCTCACCCTTCGTCCAATCCTTTACAAGACCCATCGGCTGTGAAATTTCACCCACACTGTCGTGTGCGAGCGGCGCGGTCACAAGGTCTTTATATATACCTGGCAGGTACTCTTTCGCCATATCAGAAAAGACTTCGGAAAGCTGGCGGTAAATATCCCAGTCCGCACGGGATTCCCACAGTGGATTAACGGCCGGATTAAACGGGTGTACGAAAGGATGCATGTCTGTTGACGACAAATCCGTTTTCTCGTACCAGGTTGCCGCCGGAAGCACAATGTCCGCGTACAATGGGGTTGTCGTCATCCGGAAATCAAGTGCAACCATCAGATCAAGCTTTCCTTCCACATCTTCTCTCCAGACGATTTCCTCCGGTTTCTGCTCCTCGTTCGGCCGGGCAAGCAGGGCATCGGATGCTCCGAGTAAATGCTTCATGAAATACTCTTGTCCCTTTGCCGAACTGGAAATCAGATTAGATCGCCAAACAAAGAGTGAACGCGGGAAGTTCTCGGCTGCCCCAGGATCTTCTACAGCGAAGCGTGTCTTACGTGATTTAATCTCTTCCACAGAATGTTTAATGATGTCCTCGTTGGACTTTTTGCCTAATTGCGCTGCCTCTTCGGCGAACAACAGACTATTTTTATTAAACTGTGGATAAGAAGGCAGCCAACCCAGACGCGCTGCGAGCACGTTGTAGTCTGCTGGATGTCTGTAACTGACATCCCCGCCAGTCGGTGACTTCAAGGTGTCTGTTCCACTTTCTTCGTAACGCCACTGCTCTGTTGCAAAGTAGAAAAACGATGTAGCATTTTGCTGTCGAGCCGCCCCTTGCCAGTCTTTTGCAAAGGCAATCGTTGACCAGCCTTCGATTGGACGGAGCTTTTCTTGACCAACATAATGCGCCCAGCCTCCACCGTTTACACCTTGGGAAGCCGTCAACACGACAAGGTTCAAGATGGACCGATAGATCGTGTCACTATTGAACCAGTGATTGATACCTGCACCCATAATAATCATGGAACGCCCTTTGGTATCGATAGCATTTTGAGCAAATTCCCGAGCAATCTGTACCACAACAGACGCCTTCACACCTGTGATCTTCTCCTGCCAGGCAGGGGTATAATGCGAAGCTTCGTCGTAATAATTCTTGGCGTTATGAGAGCTGTCATTGCGTGCGACACCGTACTGGCTCATCATCAAATCGTATACGGTTGCTACGTAACGTTCCGAGCCATCTGCCAAGCGTACTTTTTTAGCCGGAATTACACGTTTGAATGTTCCATTACCCGCGTTATCAAAATAAGGGAATACGATTTCTTCCCATTGCTCGCCATGACCTTCCACAGTGAGTGCGGGCTCAACTTTTGTTCCGTCTTCCCGCTCCAGAATCAGGTTCCATTTCTTATCCTGCTCCCAGCGCTGTCCCATCGTACCGTTCGGAACCAGCATTTCCCCCGCTGCTTCGTCATATATGACTGGCTTCCAGTCCGCATGCTGCGAAACATCTCCAAGGTCACTCGCCCGTAGGAAACGTCCACCTTTCCAGGCTCCCTCGTGCGGATCAAGCAGAATCATAAACGGCATATCTGTATATTGTTTGGCATAGTTAATGAACATCGGTTCTTGGCGCTCTTTGTAAAACTCATCCAAAATAACATGTGTCATAGCCTGGGCTATAGCAGCATCTGTACCCGGATGTGGTGCAAGCCAGTTGTCAGCGAACTTCACATTCTCCGCCAAGTCGGGAGCCACTGATACAACTTTTGTTCCCTTATAACGTACTTCCGTCATAAAATGAGCATCTGGTGTCCGGGTAAGCGGTACGTTCGATCCCCACATGATCAGGTAACCTGCATTGTACCAATCAGAAGATTCCGGTACATCCGTCTGCTCACCCCAAATTTGAGGAGATGAAGGTGGAAGGTCGGCATACCAGTCATAGAAACTCAACATCTGTCCACCAAGAAGCGAAATGAATCGGGCTCCTGAAGCGTAGCTTATCATTGACATCGCCGGGATTGGCGTAAAGCCCGCGATCCGGTCGGGACCATACTTACGAATGGTATAGATAAGTTGCGCCGAGATCAGACGCAGGACATCGTCCCAAGCGACACGGACATGACCGCCTTTTCCGCGAGCTGCTTTGTACAGCTTAGCTTTCTCCGGATCTTCCACAATGCTTGCCCATGCTTCCACCGGATTGGCATGTTCCTGGATGGCAGCCTGCCAAAGCCGCAACAGCTTACCGCGCATATAAGGGTATTTCACGCGTAATGGACTGTATTCATACCAGGAAAATGTAGCGCCACGCGGGCATCCCCGCGGTTCAAATTCTGGCATATCTACACCGCAGGAAGGATAATCGATCTGTTGATTTTCCCAGGTAATGATGCCGTTTTTCACAAAAACCTTCCAACTACAGGAACCGGTGCAGTTCACTCCGTGAGTCGTCCGAACCACTTTGTCGTGAGACCAACGCTGTCGGTACACGTTTTCCCATTCTCTATTTTTTTCCTCAAGGATTGACCAATTTCCCGAATAGCTTTCGATCGGTTTAAAAAAGTTGAGGTTGTATTTTTTTTTCATCGATGACCAACACTCCTTTTTAGAATAAATCATCCCAACGCAAGTTCCATGGGAAGGTTCATTCGCTTACTCTCATTATGTAATTCATTTATCGCTGTTCCCATTAGGGAATGTCCTATAGCGCTACAGGAAATCCCTCGTTCTATGGAAAGATACAAAAAGCCTCCCTATGGTAAAGGGAAGCTTATATGAAGAGATTAATTGTTCTTTTGGCCCGTTAACAGGAGCATGATAAAAGAAATGAGTATGATAGAGCATGTCCACGCCCAGGCCATAGGAAGATGCCCAGAATCCACCGCAATATAAATGGCCGTCGGAATCGTTTGTGTTTTACCCGGAATATTTCCGGCAATCATTAACGTAGCACCAAATTCGCCCAGACCGCGGGCAAAACCGAGTATAAAGGCAGCTTTAAAAGAAGGGAAAATTAAAGGAAAGGTGATATACCGGAAAACCTGCCATTCACTTGCACCCATCGAACGTCCCGCGTTTTCCAAGTCCTGGTCAACAGAAGACAATCCCATTTTCAGCGTCCGATAGACAAGAGGAAAAGCCACTACCACCGCTGCTATAACCCCAGCCCACCAAGAAAATATAATAGGTTCTCCAAACCATTGCTCCACAAAATGTCCGAACCCGCTTTTTCGTCCAAGTACTATTAAAAGTAAAAAACCAACAACTGTCGGTGGGAGTACCAAAGGCAGCATAAGCACGGTTTCAACAACCGTTTTCCCTTTAAATAATCCTAATCGCGACATGGACCATGCCACAAGCAAGCCTAATATGATTACTAGAACGCTGGATAACAGTGCAACCTGCAACGATAAGCGGATAGGAGGCCAATATTCATTCCAATCTATATCTTGCATGCTCACTTCGGTATGGTAAATCCATACTTAGCCATAATATTCAGAGATTCTTGTGATTGTAGGTATGCATAAAAGTCTTCGGCTTCTTGAATGTGCTTTGAACCTTTGATAATTCCGATTGGATACTCAACAGGTGAATAGGTTTTGGGATCCACCGCAAAGGCGATTTTTGCCTTTTGTGAAGTCAATGCATCTGTTTTATATACAAATCCGACATCAGCATTCCCAGTTTCCACATATTGCAGCACTTGTCTAACGTCTTTTGCTTGAACCAGCTTGCTCTGTAACGTGTCCCAAAGCTTCGCTTTCGTCAGCGCTTCCTGTGCGTAGTTGCCTGCAGGAACACTTTCAGGTATTCCGATCGCAACTTTCTTCACTTCTTTTTTTGTTAAATCGGTTACACTCGCAATGTTCATCGTCCCATCTGCTGGGATAACCGCGACCAATTCATTCGTCAGCCATGTTTTTTGTTTATCACTCTCTATTAACTGCTGATCTACGAGAGACTTCATGTTTTTCTTCGAAGCGGACAGAAACAAATCCGACGGCGCTCCTTGCTCAATTTGTTTTTCCAACGCACCAGAGCCACCGAAGTTAAAATTCAATTGGATGCCTGTATGGGCGGATTCGTATGAATGCTGAATTTCTTTGAGCGCATCCGTTAAACTTGCAGCTGCGGATATGGTAAGCTCAACAGTTTCAGCCTTTTTCGAAGAATCCTGGCTGGAGGCCTCGTTGTTCTGGGTCGTGCTGCTACCATTTGAAGCTGATTGTTGCCCCGCACCGCACCCTGAAAGTAATAAAATGATGGAAATAACCAAAACGAAAACAGTGCTACTTTTAATTAATTTATGCAATTGGTTCGGCTCCTCATGTTAGTTCATCATTAATTAATGGGTTTCGCTATTAGCTGTGCCTGTCTCGTACGTTCGACCAGTGTACAATTCTCAAGAAGAATATGATTAAAAATATCTGCTTCCAGGTCTTCTAACCGCTTCAATACGAGTCGGTGCGTACCACAAGCTTCCTGCATCGGCTCAAAGCCGTTTGTGATCAAGCGCATTTCCTTCAGGAATTCCACCACCGTTTGATGTTCGTCTTGCAACTTGGACAAAATTGGATTTAATTCATCTGCTTGTTCCACTGTTGATTCCTGTAAAAATGCTTCAATCATCGGAAACACAAGGTCCTCCTCATATTGAATATGTTCCGATATTTCCTGTTTAAGCAAGGTGAACAGTTCATTAACTCGCTTTAGATGCGGATAACGTTCGCCGTGAACCCGCGTTAGTTTGGTTACATACGGCGTTAACGCCGATAGTTCTTCCCGAAGCTTCGTATGATACTCATTTTGAATATAGGCGATTAGTTCTTTTGGTTCGAGTGAAGGAGGTTGCATTTGCTTATGCTGTGCCTGCTTTTCTTCCACTTCATGTATCTGCGTCAGCAGTTCACCAGCGTGGAGACCTTGATTGGCTGCTGCTTCACGGAGCGATATTTTCCCTCCACAGCAGAAATCAATCCTCAGTTTGCGAAACAGATCTCCCGTTTTGGGTACTGCTTTCACAATGTCCGCCACCCATGTTTCTTCCGTTAACTGGCTCATCTTCCATTCCTCCATCTTACTTCGATTTTATACTTAACTTTCATTCTACGTCTCCCTTAAAGCTGAACCAATCAGGGGGTTCCCTCTTTCACTCGTGGAAAGAGCCTGATTATAAAAAATCAGAAAGCAACTGTTCAGCCGCTTCTTTCCCTTGAGCGATGCAATCTGGAATTCCAACACCCCCATAGCCGGCACCACATAGAAAAACACCCGGTAAATCCTGTGCGAAATCCTGTCTGATCTTCGCCATATGCTCTTGGTGTCCAATCGGATATTGCGGCATTGATCGATCACACCTACTGACTTCGGTGAATTCCGGTTTCGCTTCCAGGCCCATTAAATCTTTCAAATCTTTACGCGCAGCATCCACAAGTTGATCGTCTGTCATCTGAATCCACTCCTGTGCACCTGCATGTCCGATGTAGGTCCGTAATAGCGTATATCCTTCAGGAGCGGTATGGCTCCACTTCGTCGAAGACCAAGTACATGCCGTAATCTTTTTGCCTTCTTTGCGGGGTACTAAAAATCCCGTTCCCTCAAAATTAAGATTAAGATCTGTGTTTTTATAAGCAAGAGCAATATTGGCTACGGAAACATAGTGAATCTTGTGTAACCAGCTAGCGCTTGCAACGCCGGAGAATAATGTAGCCGCTTCAAAAGCTGGAACAGCGCAGATCACCGCATCCGCATCTATTTTTTGTCCATGTTCTAAAATGACCTGATATCCGCTTTCTTTCCTTACTTCTACTACACCTTGCCCCATAACAAAACGTACGGTATCCAGCCTTTCCTTTAGCCGATCCACGATCGAAGATAATCCTAGCCGATAAGAAAGAAACATACTTTTCTTAGCGATATCCGGCAGTTTGTCTTGTACTGCTGGCTTTCTTCCCGCCCCTTTAGACATACCCTTAATCAGACTTCCATGCTTTTGTTCCATTAGTTTAAATTGAGGGAAGGTTGACATGAGGCTCAGGGAATGTGTATCCCCAGCGTAAATTCCAGACAGCAGAGGTTCCGTAATCTGGTCCAGAACTTCTTTGCCGAGACGCCGTTTGATAAAATCACCTAGAGATTCGTCCGCATCACCTTTCTTCGCCGGAATGATTAAATCCAGGGCTGCCCGTGCTTTTCCCAGCGGAGAAATAAGTCCTGTCCGAATGAAGGGAGTGAGCTTTGTTGGAATGCCCAGAATGAAGCCCATCGGCATCGTATGAAGTTTGCCCTTATGCAAAATGCTAGCAGATTTGGCTTTCGGGTTTGTCGATACCAGCTCTGCTTCCAGCCCCAACTCCATAGTCAAATCCAATATTGCCGTCTTTCTGGCCAAGAAAGCATCCGGTCCTTTTTCGATCATAAAATCGTTTTTGCGAACAGTTTGCAGCTTTCCTCCTAGACGGTCACTTTTCTCCACCAGTGTAATCTCCACATCAAGCTGCCGATCCTCAGCCAGCTTTTTCACATAAAAGGCAGCACTTAAACCGCTTATTCCTCCACCGAGAATAACGACTTTTTTAGAACTTTTCTTCATGAAAACACTTTTCCTCTCCAACCCCGGGTATATAAGCGCAATAAGGGTCACTCTCCAAATAGTCTCCTGTTATTGCAAAAGCCCTTGCTCTGGAGCCCCCACAGACGGCCTTGAATTCACAGACTCCACATTTACCTTTAAGTAGGGATTTATCTCTAAGATTCATCATGATCGAAGAATTGCGATAAATATCTGCCAAGCTATCCTCTCGTACATTCCCGCACATAAGAGGCAGGAAACCGCTCGGGTATACTTCGCCGATATGACTTATAAAAACAAATCCATCTCCGTCATTTACACCTTTAGGAGCACGTCCTAAAACATCTGCCCTCTTTTGTCCGTCTGCTACACTGCTCTCACCTGCGCTGTGCTTTTGCTGCAGTACGACCCTCCGGTAGTGAGGAGCTTCTGTAGCCTTCACACCGTACGGCATCTGTTGCTGTATTTGATACAACCATTTCATTACGGCTTCATGCTCATCAGGAGTAATCATATCTTTCTCCATGCCACGTCCAGTTGGAACAAGGAAAAATAAACTCCATAACACAGCCTGCATTTCCTTTACTCTTTCTGCAATTTGCTCCAGGTCATGAAGATTGTACCGGGACACCGTAGTGTTCACTTGAATAGGGATATTCAGTTCCTTTAAATATCCAATTCCTCGCATGGTCGTATCGTAAGAACCCGCTGTACCCCGAAAATGATCGTGAATTTCGGCACATGAACCGTCCAGACTAAATGCCCACCGCGATAATCCAACTTGCTTTGCTTTTTCTACCGCTGTTCGTGTCACTTTAGGGGTGGCACTAGGGGTCATTGAAACCGACAGTTTTTTCTCTTCAATTGCATATTGAGCCAGTTCAAACAGATCAGGACGCATTAAAGGATCTCCGCCTGTGAATACAAGCAACGGATGATTCATTTCAGCGATTTGATCTATTAGCTTTTTACCTTCTTCTAGTGTCAGTTGGCGAGGATCAGGTTTGTACTGAGCTTCCGCTCTACAGTGAAGGCACTTTAAAGCACAAGCTCGTGTAACCTCCCAGATGACTATAAACGGGTCAGTATGATAATCACGCGGCGTTTTCAAAGATATCATTGATGTCTCTCCTTTTAGAAATATAAAAACAACACAAAAACATAGAGCATCATTGAAAATCCAATTTCCGCCATGCCAACTTGTTTTGCCTTTAATCCGAGTTTAGGAAGCCAAATGGCTCTTATCAAAAAAATTAAAAAAGGAACAAACAGAAATAACTTTAACCAAGTAGCAAACAACAAAATCACCACATGATAGATAACGGAAGCATAATGGTAACGTATATTTTTTCTTTCACGAATGATCGTTTTGACATACAAAGCAGTTCCGATAAAGTAAAGCACCAAAAGCAAGAATAGCTCTGTTGCTACCCTCCAATCCTCTCCTCCCCCCATATAAATAACAGGATATATAAAAGAACAAAAGAGTAGAATTGCAACAATGTCATTGAGTAAAGCACGTTCATTTTTCGTTCTCGCAAAATAAATATTAGCCATAAAAAAGAGCAATAAAAGAACTCCATACCAGATCAAGGCAGGCTCAAACCATAGCAGTGAAATTAATAAAGGAAGTAATATCACTCCGTATACAACGGCGGGTTTGCGGTATCTTTCACTGCTGCCTGTTTTGATCCATTGGAGGACAGGAAAACTGAATAAGTAGATAAAAAACCAGCACACAAATAGGGGTATATGAATGAGATCCCCTCGAGAAGCAGCTAAACCGAATAAAAATGGAAGAATGAGCATGGCCCAGGCTCCATGTTGATTGGGTATGTATCTGCTCATCCCCCTCAAACCCTTGATCCTTTTTTCACAATCTTTTTTATGTCTATTATTTCGGTTAATCGATTCATCATCCATTCCCCCAAGATTGAGTTTTATCTTCTAACTTCATTCTAAGTATTATATGAAATTGAACCAATTAGGGAGTTCCCTTTTCCTTAGAGGGGAAAATCCTAACCGGAAAAATAACGCTATTTTCTTATGCTATACTGTACTAAAAAAGGGAACAAAGAAAGGATGAACTGTTATGGGAGGACCTTCTTTACGTCAACTGCATGCTCATCATGCCATTCATCAAGGCGGGCTATCTGGCGCTCTAGATAAGACGAGAGAAGTAGAGGAATTACTCGAAGCAAAAGAATTCCAGGTGGCGCGCCAGGCTGCCGACCACTTGATCGAATATTGGGAAACCCGCATTCTCAGCCATGCTGATGCAGAAGAGGAAGGATTCTATGAGGAAATGGTCGAGAAAAAACCGGAACTGCAGGAGGCTGTCGCCAAACTTACACGGGATCATGATCTGCTCCGAATCATTGTAAAAGAGCTCAAAGCCGGGATCCGTGAAGAAGGGCTTACGCCTGAAGTTCTTCAGCAGTTCCACGCGCTTCTGGTTGTCAATGCCATTCATAGTCGGGAAGAAGAACGTTTGTTGTTTGAGGAACCATCATGATCAAAATGTGGCATAACGATTCTCTTTCTCTATAAAAACGTACCAAAGAAATAGTCCAACGCCTCTTGTGAGTATCCGTCATCTCCTTGCCAAGCTGCTACGGAATAAAAATCATGATTGCCGTTCTGTCGTTTACGAGGCGTGTCCTGCGGGACCAGCAGTCCGGCATATCCCCACACCTCCATGACCACATCACGCTCGTTTTTGCTGGATGGAAACACATCCTTCCAGCGCTTTTCCAATTGACGCGCACTGCTTTGAGCATCACAGTTCTGAACAACTTCGAGCATGTTATGGAGTATAGCTAGATCCTCATCGGAAACCTGAACATCCTCTTCTCGACTGAACAATTCAAGGTCCATCCAGCAATACAGAAGGTGGTTCAGACGAATACCGCCCCATTTGATTCGTTCAAAATTCAGCACATTCAAATCTTCATTGACATATTCCTTATCGGACATCATTTTATTAAAATTACAATCCCCACAGCTACTGTAATTGGGCAAGACGACAGGCCGCTCACCATAGGTGTGCAAAGGAATCCCTGCGGTTAATGCCCAGCTCGATAAGGCGCTTCGTAAATGAACCTTTTTCGTGGAAAGACTGTGCAAAAACGCTGCTGCCACTCGCTCTTTTGTAGCCTTTTGCTGGTGCAGCTCATGTAACCTGTTTATAATCTCGTTATGTGTAATGGTGATCGGATCGAACATCAAACCCTTACTTTTGGCATATTCAAAATCCTCACCTGAAAAAGATCCCCGCTCCTGCTTCCAGCCGCTAGAGGACCAGAATGTGTTCATCAGTATTTTTTTTGCCTTTTTATCCACAACACATCTCCCTTACTCATCCAACACCCTCACTTCCAACAAAAAGCGAAGGGTTGTAGTGTATTTTATATAAGATTTCTATTCATCTTTATACTTAAAAGCAATGGCTGTACTTCCTGACCGGGGGTCAAAATAAGAAGAGATTTTCCCCCAATTCAGCTCATATTCCATATAGGGGTAGGGCTTTGTTTGACGATAGCTTGGCTTTACGGACAAATGTTGCTGTAACAAACGATCATGCTCCCTTTGCCGCTTTCTTTCCCCTTCCTCAGACCAATTATCCCACGAAGTTGGAAATTCATCGCCCTGAAGCGAAATCTCAACAACAATTAGGCTTGTATCCTTAAAGCATACAGACACAAAAAAATGCCGACGCAGCAAAGAAACCTGATCGAAATGATACCAGATATACTCATTCCCTAGCTTTCTTACAGAATGAAAATATTTCGAATACCAAGCGGCCTCTAACAACTGATCTTTCGTTAACGATGAGTCAATAGCACGCTCACCATCGACCTGAATGATTCCCGATTCCCAGTCACTCATTGCTGCCCACTCCTTCAGCTATTATGCCAATCTCCTATAGTTGCTCTCTGTCCTCATTTGTCCACATGATTGAAAATGGCCTGCCAGGCCCGATCCAGCACGCGCGTATGTAATTGTTTGGCATAAACATTTCTAACGATGGCAAGAATGATCGGTTCCAGACCGTTCTCTACTTAAGTTGATTAGTAAAAATCAAAGCACCCCCGCCAGACTCCTTCATTCTGATGCTTGGCAAAATAAAAGCTGCCTCCATCGACAATATTCAATTGGGCTTTGGCATCTGACGTAATCTGAAATACAAATTCATAGCCCTCGCCAAAGTCAATGCCCGATTGAATAAAGCTGGGATAGCCGCCGATTTTGTGAACCGCATATATTTCCTCTACGATGTCCTCAAAATAGTCGGGGTCCTCCTCGTCCATCTGGTCGAGGGCATAGCCGTATTCCTCAGGGATGTCATCGCCGTCCCAA
Organism: Paenibacillus sp. FSL L8-0158; assembly: GCF_038592965.1. Classification (GTDB taxonomy): domain Bacteria; phylum Bacillota; class Bacilli; order Paenibacillales; family Paenibacillaceae; genus Paenibacillus; species Paenibacillus polymyxa_D. The sequence goes on from NZ_CP151949.1 coordinate 4,132,491, forward strand.
ACCGGATAATCATTCTCTTTAAGCTCAGGGAATAGCGGGAACGCCTTGATTTGCATAAATGCCGGACCAAAATCTTTTTCGACCAAATCCTCTACCGACGTATACTCTCGAATACACATATATCCCTCCATGTCCTCATGATCCAGTACATCGGGAGACAGGAAGACTGTCAACAGCTTGATGCTACGCATAGCTTCTGGGACAAAGGGCAAGGCCGGCAAATACAATTGCATGATCGGAGCCATAACATTCCCCTGTACATCAATGGGTTGTTCCTCCGTTGGCAAGGCCACTGTAACTCTACCAATCCAGCTTTGTTCAAGGGAATCCGACGGTCTACGACCCCCTGTATGAAAAATAGTAGCTTTACGTTTTAGAATCATTCTTAGCTTCTCAATAGCGTTGCTGGACAACGAAATCACTCCTTTCTAATCTAGAATAGAAACAGAACAACATCCTCGCCTGCTTTAAATCCAAACTCTCTTAGTCGATCTTCCATCTCTTGAATCTGGCGCAGATAATCTTCCGGCACAGCTGGCAGACCCTGTTCATTACTAATGTCCCGCCGAGTCTGGTGCGTGCATATTCGGCACTTTTCCACATCGCCTCAAACACCGTTTGTGGCTGCACGGTTCGTACCCCATCCATACTGAATACCAAATCTGCAAAGCGATCCTCTGCGAGTGTACTCAACCAGAAAAAGCCAGGCTCGGTCCCCGTATGTACGCTAAATAGTTCATCATAACCTCCCGGCCCGTGATGGTGTGCATGGAAAATATCCATATCTCCCCACTCCATTCCGAGACTCAGCATGACATCCCAGATATCCGCTCCACGGTAAGATTGGCCTTGATCCGCTACCAGCCTAAGCATGACAGTGTGTTCCCTTTCACCTTCCTGATCTGTAAATGCTTTAAGTTTTTCCGCTTTTGCACGTGCATGGGCAGCATCCTCTCGAGGAAGCACATGAACAGTTCCCTTCTCCTGAAAACGCGCTGGCAGTGTGTTCATAAAGTCTGCAACCTTGGCTTCATCCAAACAAACCTGCATCTCTACATTATCGAATATATCTATACAAATACAAATTTTATCAAAATGGCATTCGCCTGCTGGTCTACGCCCCACACTAGTCTACACCTGCAAATCATGAACATGCCCATACACGATACATCCTTTGAGCAATTGCAAAATATCCTCATCTGACAACGTAAAACCACTGAATTCCACATCAATCAGCCAATAAATATTAGCATCAGGCTCCACATGATGGATTCCTTTTATGGTCTTCGCAGGCTCATGTTCCAACTCCACGGCAAGGATGCTCGATACATCCTCACTCCCATGTTCAGGTAAATTCATGAATCTCTCTCCTAACTAGCTGTTTTCACTCTACAGTTTCCTATAATTCTCAATATATATTAAACTATAAATCACCAAGCACAAAATAGTATAAAGGGGAGAACTCATGATGCAAAAACTTTGGCAAAAAGGGAAGGCTCTATCACTGCCTATTATGGTGTCCGCATCGCTGATATCTGGAGCGCTGTCTGTAAGTACACCTGCGGCGAATGCGGCTGCAACCAAGGAATTGCTTCAGCTATCCGGTCAGACTACTTACTATGGAGAGGTCGAGAATGGGCAGCCTAACGGACGTGGTACGATCAAATGGAGCGAATATAAGCAGTATTCGGGTGATTTTGTGAATGGCAAGCGCTCAGGTACCGGAAAATATACAAATCAATACACGGATGCAGATGGACAAAATCATAAAGTCGTATACAACGGAACATGGAGCAATGACACGATGAGCGGCAAGGGTACGCAGACTGAAAAAGTGACGCAAATGGATGGAACCGTACGTTCGAACGAGATCCAAGTAGGTACTTTTCAGAACAATGGATTACAGAACGGCTACCAAGTGATCCACGCTGTGGCCGATCCAGACTACAGCTTCACTTATAAAAATGGAAAAGAAGTGTTAAATATCCTGCACAGTAATCAAGATCTGGTCCAAAGGTGGCAAAAAGGAGAGCTCTTCTCCGTAAATTATAAAAATGGCTCTGTCCAAAAGGAATACTCCATGTTCCCTGAAGAGACTGCTACCAAAGAACGTCAAAGACAAGCGTCCATCAAGTATCTCAAAGGAATTACTGCCAAGGTCACTCCTTACTTGCAGCAGTTTGAAAAGCTGTCCAAGCAGATTCCGCTAAAATAATTAAACCGATGCGAAATATGTATTAGTCTCTACGTAAGAAGGCCTCTCTTTCTAATGGAAAGCTCCATTTGAAAAGAGTGGCTTTTTTCGTTTCGTTATGAATGACTATAAGAACTTCGGATCATAACACCTCCTACTATTCTCCCTTATGCACCCTCATGAACTCATACAAATGACTTATTTTTCACTAAAATCCCCTCCTTTTTTTGCTAACCCCCACTGGATTCACTAAAATATAAGTAATTATTTTAATCATCCGAGGTGGACATCATGGCTAAAATTATGGTTCCTCCTGAGAAACTAGAAGCGGTTTCCAGGCAGTTCGCACAGGCACGTGAGCTGGGGGCACAAATTTGCGGACAACTGTCACAGCATATTCAGATGTTGGAAAATAGCTGGGCAGGAACAACACAGCAGCGCTTTTATCAGGATTTTCATAAAGCGCGTGGACAAATGGATGCTTTCACTCAAACTGTCGGTTCTGTCAGCACAGAGCTGCGTTCCATTGCAGAAAAATTCAAGGAAACAGATACCCAAACAGACTCGGGTATTACCAAAGGAGATCACAGCGGACAGATCAGCAACGGTGAAGAGGCAGCTTCCGGGAAAAAAGGACCCGATCCAGCAGATATAGCCATTAACAGCCTGTCAGAGGCCAACAAATGGCGCGGGCAACTGGGATTTGCCGGAACAGCGATCTATAGCGGTCTAGCTTCCACACTTGTGCTCACCAAAACAGTAGAATTCAAGAGAAGTCTGAAGAATCCCACTCGAGCGGTTATACATAATGCGGCATGGGTGAAAGGCAAAGGTAACAATGCTTTTATGCGTAATTTAGGCAAAAGCCTAAACCGCCAATTCGCTAAACCGGGTATTGTGATGAAGGGTTTAAAGGGCTTTGATCGTTTAGCTGGAAAGCTTCAAATGGGTAAGCTCGGCCTCGGATTCAACAAAGCCAACAGCTTTCCTCAGTGGACACGGAACGTCATCGCCGGGGTGGAAAAAGGACGTTACGGCATAGCCACCCGCCAAATTCCCGGCATGATCGCTAAAAAGCTCTACCCTATTAATGCCACCATGAATATTGTGGGCGAGGGCATCAGTCTGGCTGGAAAATGGAAAAGCGGGAAGCTTACCGGAACGGATGTAGCTGTATCTGCTTCTAACGTAGCGATTAAAACCGCCGCAACTTATGGCGGCGCTGTCGTTTTGGGGTCCATAGGCGGTGCTATCGGTGGTCCGGTCGGCGCAGCCGTCGGGGCATACGTCGGCGGTACAGTGGGAAGCTGGGCAGGCGGAAAAGTCGCCAAATTTGCTGAAAAAGGGATACGCTGGGCCAGCAAATTATTTAAATAATATACACACCTAACAGATGGAGAAGGAGCCTGACTATGGACAAACAAACGGTAATTTTAACGCTTGAGGAACTAGGCTTTGCCTTGACCGCATTGGGCGCAGAAGATATGGCTTCTGGTCTGCTCCAATCTTATTACGGGGAACTAACCGAAGATCGCTGGGAACTGCTTTTTCATGCCGCAACGCATAGCCTGATATCCAAGGGTTTGATGGAACAACGGGATGACGAGCAACAACAGCTCGAATTTGATGCGTTCATTGTTGAAATGCTAGCTCATTTGGTACAAAGTCGTCAGATGCTACGTGGCTACAAAGAGCAACAGCATAAGCAAAATACGTTAACGATACACCATGGAAATGAACGTTTTCTATATCATTTCTCCAGTCACAATGAACTCCATTTCTTTCGCTGGTCTTCCCCAGAAGACTGGCATCACGACATTGATCAACTGTTCGGCCTGTCTGCTCCGAACTTCAATGCGCACAGCCGATACGTCGATCTGACCGAAGAACAGTGGAATGAGTTAACCTCATCCAACTTCACCATGCAGCAAATGACAACGTGGAAGCTTCATGAGTCGGCTCAACAAATGATACAAGACTGGCGAGAGGATTTTGAACATAATCAGTGTAGCCTTGATAATTTGAGCCAAATGGTATACACGGATACGGATGAAGATGGTCCTTCTGTTACAAATCTGCTATTTGTTCTTAAAGGAATGAATGATGTGTGGATTGTAAGAAATACAGAACTGGATATGCAGGCCACTCCATGTCTGCGAATTGAAAGTGTGACCGAATCTGACTGGAGAGAACGAATAACTGATTTCATTCAGGCGTTTGTCCCCGACGAGGCGGTATTCCGTGGATAAAATTGTATATCGAAGATCTTTGGCATTTTGGAAAGCCATGGGCAGCTTGATGTTTGTGCTTATTTGTCTGTTTTTGCTGCTGCTCATTTTTATCGACGAAGATATCTCAGCTCTACAAATCTTCTTCTTTATTACGTCCGCCATTGTCGGACTTCCTTTTTTCGGTAGCTATCTCGTGGTTTGTTTGAGCAGAACGCTTCGTAAGGATACCTATCTATTCATCTTTGACGAGCACAGCATTTCTGATGGTATTCGAACTGTCCCGTGGGCTGCAATCACTAAAGTCGAATTCGAAGGGGCCTCCATCCGCAAATGGCTGCTCCCTCGCTTTCCCGCCTTTATTTTTCATCTGAATGACCACAGCACCTGGGAAGTCAGCACCGATTATGTGTTGAACGATATGGAGCTGAACCAAGCCGGGAAACAACTTCGAACTCTCATTAATCAGTATGGCAAGCCGAAGAAAAAACGTTCCTGAATAGTGCCATTGAATACATCAAAGCTTGTCTCTATCATATGCGGCTACAAGAGCCACAACCGCTGCGGCCGAGTTGGCTGCAGCCAAAAATGGAACACCAAACTGGTACGCAGTCTGAACGACCGCGGCCCCTTCCATATCCGTCACTTTCGCTTCAGCAAACTGGCTGCGGATAAAATGGGCGCGCTCAGCCTGGGAGATAAAGGAGTCTGCCGTCGTAATCAAACCGTTGACGATCTGCCCCTCAATCCTGGTCTCCGCCAGCGCTTCTGTCGCAAAAGCAAGTAGCGCTGGATCGAGCCCACCCGCAGACCCGGTATTAATGACAAGCTCCGGGCTAAATCGCAATCAACAGCGCCGTAGTCGAGGCTGCGTTCGCTTTGCCATTTCCTGATTGCAGCAGAATAACTTCCTTGTATTCCAGCTTATACTTGAAAAACACCCGTCGCTGCAATGAGAACATCACGTCGCCGCTCATATAACGCCGCGAGCTCCCGTACTGGCTCCTGCGTGCCCAGCAATGCCACAGCTCCCGCATCCTGTACCGCTCCAAAAACAGTGCTGTAGGCATGCGTATGATAATGCTTGAGCGCACCAATGACGGACGCATTTCCCACTGCAAAGCCGAAGCGCCATCCAGCCATGTTATACGTTTTGGAAGCTGTATACGTCTCGACGCCATACTCCTTGCCGCCGGGGATTTGCAATAAACTAACCGGCTTATGCCCGTCAAATCCAAGAGCACCGTAAGCAAAATCATTCATAACCGGAAACTGGTACCGAGCGGCATAGTCCAACGTCTTCGTCAGAAAATCTGCAGTAGCTACGGCTCCTGTCGGATTGTTCGGATAATTAATCATGAGCAGTTTGACCTGCTCTGCGATTTCTTCCGGCACGGTTGTATAATCAGGCAAGAATCCATTCTTTTCATCCAGTGGCATGGTATGAATATGGGCTCTTGCCAGCGCAGCAGCGGAATAATATTGGGGATATGCCGGATCTGTGGTCAATAACCAATCACCGGGATTCAGCAATGCCTGCGGAATCCCCATTACACCTATGGCTGAGCCATTGAATACGGCAATTTCCCGGTCAGGGTCCAGTTCCACCTGATACTCCCGTTTATAGAACGCAGCAACAGCCTCCAGCGTGCTTCTTTTCCCATGAAAAGGCGGGTAGCCCTGATTAATTGGTTGATCGACCGCTTCCTTCAAAGCGCTGATGATATGCGCCGGTGTTGGCTGATCCGGGTTGCCAGCTGCCAAATTGATTACATCTATTCCTTTGCTTTTATACAGATTCACTTTGTCATCCATTGCGCTAAAATAGTTGTCAGGCAGAACCTTGACGAGATCAGAGGATGAAAAAATCACGTTCATATCCACCTTCTATCCATAAGATACAGGCTGACAACGTCAGCCCGCAGAAGATAATCCCCCATATTATTTAAAATAACTTGGCAACTTGTAGCCTTCGTAATCAGGATTCGATTGAATATACTTTTGGAATTCATCTGAATGATATCCTTCAATAATGTCTTTGACGAAGGGCTTATCCTTGTTCTTGCTGTCCACAGCGACCACGTTCGTGAACGGATCTGTCATATTTTCAAGCTTTAATGCCGAGGTCAGCTTTATTCCATTCGATACAGCAAAGTTCCCTTGTATAGCCGCAAAATCAACATCCTCCAGTGCACGTGGCCCCTGTGCTGGGTCGGTAGCAACAAATTGCAGATGATGCGGATTAGAGGTGATATCGTTCACCGAGGTTTGCAATGGATCGATCTTATCCTTTAACGTAATCCAGCCTACTTCCTTCAAAATATTCAGCGCACGCAGCATATTGACTGGCTCGTTGGGCAGATTGATTTGGGCTCCATCGCTGATTTCGTCAAGGCTGGTATGCTTGCTGGAGTACAATCCCATTGGAGGAGTCGGGACCTGCACAGCACCAATCAGATTAATATTCTCCCGCTTATTCATAGAATCCAGATAGAGCGAATGCTGGAACACATTAGCATCAATATCCCCATTAGCCACGGCTACATTGGGCTGAACACCGTCTGTAAACTCTTTATATGTAATCTTATAGCCTTTCTTCTCCAAATATGGAGCCACACCATTCTTAAACTGATCGCTATATGGACCGGGATTAAAACTGATATGCAGTGTTTTCTTTTCTTCACCCGCAGCGTTGCCCGACGTATTGCCGCAGCCTGAAATAAAAAGCACGACTGCTCCCAGCAGCAATATAAATGAAATCCATGGTTTCTTCATTTTGATGTCTCCTCCTGCTCCTTGATATCATCTACTTTTGGTGAGTTAGAATGTTTATAGCCGCTCAAAACACCAAGTAACTTGATGTGTTTTATAGATATTAAAATGATTTTTTATTCATTGTCAACAACATTTAATTACGCATCTTCTGCATAACAAAAAAAGGGATCACAACAGGCGCTCCCCTTGAAGGCAAAATACTTCACAAGTTTGTAATATTATTCCGTTTCAACCATACCCCCCAGGGGTATAATTGAATGTGAAATTAAAACCCTAAAGGAGCTATTAAATATGAGAATGCAATGGGCTTTGCTAGCTGGTACAGTCATGATTATTTTGAGTGGGTGCGGGAACAGTAACGCGCCGAACCAAGAGCACACGGCAAACAGTAGTCAACAGCACGACACATCGGATATGAACCATTCCACTTCCAGTGAGCTTCCTGCCGGACTAAAAAAAGCTGAAAATCCAACCTTCAAAGTTGGGAGCCAAGCGACTATCCGAGCTGACCATATGGCCGGCATGAATGGGGCTACTGCCACGATTATGGGTGCTTACACGACTACTGCTTATACAGTCTCCTATACACCAACCACTGGAGGAGAAAAAGTGAATAATCATAAGTGGGTTATTCATGAAGAGATTAAGGATGCGGGCAGCGAGCCCTATGCACCGGGCACAGAAATTATTCTGGCAGCAGATCATATGAAGGGGATGGATGGGGCTAAGGCTACCATTGATTCCGCCCAGCCAACGACCGTATATATGGTAGATTATACGTCGACTACTGGAGGAGAGCCTGTCAAAAATCATAAATGGGTGACGGAGAGTGAGCTTTCAGCCCATTAGAACTCTTACAACACAGGCGCTTATGATAGCAAAAGGGAGCCTTACATCGGCTCCCTTTATACGGCTTTATTTGAGTTTGGACAAACCTACTTCGCTAAATTCAGCTTGGCATCCTTGATATCATACAAAGTCCCTTCGTTGTTATCTACAAGCTTTTTCATTTGTTTGTTAGCTAGTCCATTTGCAGGCACGATTGCATTAAAAATAACACCATTTTTCTGTAATTGCTCGTTGATTTCATCTACTGAAAAACGGGCTTTACCCAGAGCTGTATTTTTATCATGAACTGGTGCATCTGTAATGAATATGATTGTTTTGGAATTAGAATTTTTGGAAAATTTACTTATAGCTAACTGAATAGCCTCTAATCCCGATTCCTTCAAATCCCCGCCAGCGGAAGGGCGTAGCATATTCAAATTACCTTTTAACTTGTTTTTATCGGTCGTAAACTCCAAAAATTCTAAATCTTTATCTGCCTTCAGATTGATATCCCGAAATGCAACAACAGCAAATTGGGAACCTGCTGGTACAGAATCAACAAAGCCTTTCACCTTCTGTCTCACATAATCCAGCGTCCCTGTCATACTACTCGTAACATCTATGACGAACACAATATCCGTAGATTTGGAGAAGGTGGTGGATATCTTTTTCAGAATCGTTGGATTGGATTGTGCTTCGGGAGCATCTTCATTTTCCTCTATTAATTGTTCACTTTCACTGGTTGTCAAAACCTGCGGTGGAGCAAGAAAAATCACAACGCTCTGAGCTGCAATATTCCACTTTACCTTTGCACCCAGCGCCTCACTTACAAAGCGAATAGGAACCATTACTTTGCCGTTAATGAGTCTCGGCGCCGCATTGAGACGCACTAATTTACCGTTGATATAGGCATCTCTGGAGCCTACAGTTAACTTGATCGTTGTATTTCCTTTGGTTGCAGTAACGGTCTTGGTAGCTCCATCCCATTTCACTTTCGCCCCAAGCGCCTCAAAAACGGCACGAAATGGCACCAGCATACTTCCACTAATAGAGGTCGCAGGCTGCTCATATTGTTGCAGTTTCCCGTCTATAAACACCTCAATCTGCTGAGCCTTGTTATTATTTACGGGAACAAATTGGGGTACTGACGCTGCCGAATTTCCCGACTGATCGATCATTTTGATATAAAAGTAGTATCCACCCGTAGATAAATTCAGGTTACTCAATGGGTAGCTAAACGTTGTTTCCGGATCGAACTGAATCCGTTTAATTAATTGAGCATCCGCATTTTTGACCATAACGTATGAAGTGTACGTGGGTTGAATATTTTTTATTTTCAAACGAACCGAAAATGACGTACCTGAAGAGTTGATTGTAAATGTACCCGGAAAATTTTCTCCAGACGGGATAGACAAAGGGATTTCCGGTAACTCGTCAACCGCTTGGTCCACTTTAGGCTCCACGGCACGCTGGGTTACTTGAGGTTCAATTACTTTTGGTTCATCTACAAGTTGAGCAACCTCGGGTTCACTGGCAGTGGGAGTCTCTTTTACATTAGTCTCCACCTCGGGTTGCGTTACTTTCGGCTCCTCCGCAAGTGGAGTTACTGTAGATTCATCTACTGACTGCACAGTGCCTTTCATAGTTGTAACTATAGGAAACTCTATATGATTTTCTGATCCTGGCCCAGGTGCTGGTCGTGAATCCGCAATCGAAATTGTGGAGTTGACATAATCGATCGTAAAGTCACCAGGAGGAATTTCAATATAGTTGCTATACAGACGAATTGGTGTATCAGGCTTAATCGTAAACGGGAGATCGAATTTAAACACTCTGTTTACTCCATTACCATCATCAAGGGTAAGCTTAAGCTTATCTCCATCTCTGAATACTGTCGAATTGGCAGCATGAACACTTTCTGTACACAAAGTGAACAACCCTACGAGTATCGTTAAAAACGAAAGTAGGAACATCATTCTTTTGAGCTTCATTCTTATTTCCCCTTTTGAATCTATAGTCTTGTCGGTAATCATAGCATAGGGTTAGATGAAGTTCATGCCATCTGATTACAGTTATGGATATGCGAACTCACTTTTTCCATCATTCGCGCTCTGTTCATCTGTTCAATGTTCATATGTATCTCCTTGGCCCGCTTCTTCAACGTGGCATACGTAATATGGCCGCCTTCAGTGCTTTAGTGCCTTCTTCGCTTTTCAAATAATCCGACGGTGTTTCGTTGCCGAGTGCGGGGACTTTTCGATCCATCCAAGTCAGCAAATATTCCCCCATATCGGGCAGCAGCACAATCTGAATCTCCTTGGGAATTTTACTTTCGACCACTTTTGCTCTTATAGCCGGATCTACCTGTGCATACCGCTCCTGATAGATCTGAACCATGTTGGCCCAGTTCTCCGGCTTAAACTCTTTCAAATATATGTCTCTCATCTACGAACCCTCCTTAGGGCCTCAGACAACGCTTTTCATGCTGGAGCAACCATTCTTTTCTCCATAGCCCTCCTGCATAGCCCGTTAGTTTCTGATTGGAACCGATAATTCGGTGACATGGAATCACAATGCTCAGCTTATTTTTTCCATTAGCACTGCCTACGGCTCGGATCGCTTTTTCATTTCCAATAGCAAGAGCAATATCTTTATAAGCTGTCGTTTTACCGTACCCCACGGACACCAGAGCATTCCATACTTTTTGCTGAAAATCCGTACCTTCAAAGGCATAAGGAAACGTAAACTCAAAGCGCTCACCTTTAAAATACTCGTCAAGCTGGATAGCGCATTCCGCTAATACTTGGATTGGAACCTCTTCTATAGCCCTCGTTAAGAGCTCATTCCGATTAGAGAACATAATAGAATAGACAGCCTCATTTGTGCCCTGTATATCTATCTCTCCAATCGGCGATACATACTTCATTACGTATAGTTCGCTCATAAAAGGATACAACCTCCTTCCTTTTCTATTCCATACTCAACTTTCTATACTCACTAGGAGAACAATGGTTCAAGCTACGAAACGCCTTATAGAAATGGGAGGGACTTTGGAAGCCCGTCTCATAGCAAATCTCAAGATTCGTAAGATTTGTACTTTTAAGAAGATAGGCTGCCTTATCTACTCTTATTTTTTCCAAATACGTGCGCGGGGTTTCGGCGGTTTCCTGTTTAAAGATCCGATCCAAGTAAAAGGAGCTTATTCCGATATGATCCGCAATATCCTGCAATACAAGTTTTTCCTTGTAATGATTAACCAGGAAGGTTACCACATTCTGCACAAGTCTGATATACGGCGAATAGTCTGTATGGGGCTGGCATCTTTTGCAAGCACGAAAACCCGCCTTTTCCACTTTGTCCAAATCAAAGTAAAACTCCACATTTATTTTCTTCGGCTTTTTGGATCGACAGGAAGGTCGGCAGTATATGCGGGTTGTTTTCACAGCGGTAAAGAACAACCCGTCATACTTACGATCACACGCTATAATTTTCTCCCACATTTCTTCAAAAGAAAGACTAAGGTTAGCCATGATCGAATGCTCTGTCCTTTCTATAGTTCATATTCATCTAGCTCAAGGATTTTGCAAAATCCTCATATAAATGTGATGTATCTTGTAGCTCTATCAACTGTTCGGCATTCTTTTGCAAAGCAACTATTATCTTATCAGAAAATGCATTTCCAAAGCTAAACCGTTTAACACCTAACTGCTGAAGCTGGTGGACATTCGTCAGACCCGGCAGGGATAAAACATTAAGCGGAGCATGTACACGAAACACAACTTCTCTGATCTCTTCATCACTCTTTAATCCTGGAACAAAAATTCCGTTCGCACCACTATCCACATACGCTTTGGCCCGCTCTATGGTCTCTGAAAGCGGGGCATCCATCTGCAAATATGTATCCGTTCTTGCGTTTATAAAAAACTCTTAAACCCACGCGTATCCAATGCTGTTCTTATTTTGGACAACAGGTTGCTGTGCAGGCCCACTTCTCGAAGCCCCTTTTGCGTTTTCAAAGAATCCTCAATATTAATCCCTGCAACTCCCACATCGGCTACCCTTAAAACATGCTCAACAATCGTTGCCGTATCCTCCCCATATCCTGCTTCAATATCTGCTGACACTGGAATCTGAACATGCTCAGCAATCGTCCGAATAATGCTTACATGCTGGTCAAAATCAATAAGCTCTCCATCTGAGAATCCAAGCGTATTGGCAATTCCCCAGCTCGTCGTACCTATCGCCTTAAAGCCTGCCTTCTCCAGAGCCACCGCAGATAGCATATCCCAGGCGTTCCCTAAAAATAGAAGTTCCTCTGATGTGTGAAGTGCATGAAACTGATGAATTTTGTTCATAAATATAGCCTCCTGATATGTGATGTAACTCATTTTATCAAGAGGCTATATTTGTTTCGTCCTCATTCTTGCACTTATGGTCTGTAGGAATCTAGGAATGACTAGGTCCATTTATTCACATATAAAACATAATTTTTGAAAAAAACGGTTATTTAAGCTCTATTCAATCCTATGCTTCTTATCTATACTCTTGCTAAATCCATTCGAGTTAGATGGAAATCTACGCTTTTAGCCTTTCACAATTATATTTTATAGGAGGAGTTATATGTATAAAATAAGTAATCAACTTGTTTCCAATAAAACAAAGTTCTTTATGATCTTGCTAAGCTTTACTGTAATTGCTTCTTTCTCTAGCTTGTCCGGCCCTTCACCTGCTAAGGCTTTTGCTGAAGAGAATGGAACTCCGGTACAGAAAACGATCGATTTAAATGAGGGCTTCGACAACTCAAATGAAGCTAGTATAGAGCCATTATCCCTTACCAGCGAAGCAGCTACTAGCCAAGGAGCGGTTACAGCTATCGATCATGATGCTAATTTCTCACCTTCAACACTTCAGTTTCTGAAGGCTAATACAGGACTCGACGGTGAGCAATGGGACAATATTATGAAGCTAGTGAACAAACCAGAGCAAGATTCTTTGAAATGGACTGAATTCTATGGCTATGCTGAAGATATCGGCGATAATCGCGGATACACCATTGGTATCTTTGGAGCAACAACAGGCGGTACAAATGATACGGGACCCGATGGTCCGGACTTATTCAAAGCTTTTGATGCTGCTAGCGGAGCTAGTAACCCCTCCATTGCAGGTGGATTAACACGTGCTGGTCTGAAGGGGAAAATGAGCGGTTCGATTCTGAAGCTCAGCGATAGCGATAGTGTCATTAAGAAGAAGATCAACGCTCTCCAAAACAATGAAGCTTGGAGGGAAGCCATGTGGCGTACGTTCTATGACACCTATATCGAATATAGTGTACAGCAAGCACAGAAACGCGGATTTAATACTGCTCTGACAATTGGATCATTTGTCGACACAGCACTCAATCAAGGCGCTACTGGTGATTCAGGTAGCCTTGAAGGAATCCTCTCACGTTCAGGCAGTAGTACGAATGAAAAGAAGTTCATGACTAGCTTCTATGCTAAGCGTACATTGGTTGTCGATACCAACGATTATAACCAGCCTCCCAATGGTAAGAATCGTGTGAAACAATGGAGTTCTCTCTTGGCTTCTGGCGAAACAGATCTTAAGAACGCAGATGCAGCCGTAATCAAAGCAACGAATTGGGAACTGAAATAAATAGAATATACGTCATTAGGAGGACATATCGTATGCCCTCCTTTATCTATATTTCATGAACATTGAGTTGGTATTGACTGCTAATAAGTCCTATTCTCCCATACCGTTCCTCTCATCATTCGAGTATGTAGATCGCGTGTACAAATAGAGAGACTGCCCCAGAAGCCCAAAAGTTGCAAGCTCCTGAAACAGTCTTGTAAAATGGTTTATGAAGTCGAAATAAGGCCGTTAGATGATTCGATAGCCAGATGGAAGTCTACCGCTACTGCGGATATTACGGATTTGCTGCAACGTCAAACGTTGATTGGTAGAGATAATAGATTCCACATCATTCCCGCGAATCAGATCATCCAGGTCGGCGATGTTGCGATTGCCTCTAAATACACGGAAGTTACCTCTAAACCGCGTGCCAGTAAAGAGTACAAGTGTAGCATTGCTACTAGTAGAAAAGAAACGCAGACTTTCGATGCCGTCGAGAATGTTATCGGTATTACGAATGCCTAGGTTTCCTCTGAATACTCTCCTGGAACCCCGAAAATTTTCTTCGTTGTAGACTGTAAGACGTGGATACGTTTGAGATACATATGCTTTGTTGTCCATGTTGTAATTCCTCCTTTCAACTTTATCTTATGCTTCACCATCCGATTGGCGCGGGCCTCGCAGCATCCATCTAAAAATAGTTATGTGATCGAATAGAGCAGATGCAGACTTGAAAAAGGAACATACGTTCTGTATAATCTAGCTTAGCAATTTGGAAAATCCTGAACTAACGGAGATGCGGACATGGACGATAAATTTATTGAGGAACTACGTGAAATTAGCAGAAACGACAAGCGAAGATCCGAATTTCTTATTAAAGGTATGAAGGAAACACTTCAGGAAAGAAAAGAGAAAAACTTTATCGAAAGATGGATTTGGCGACAAAAAAATAAGAAGCGTATAGCGCGGAAGTTTAAATCCTAGTAGATATAACAACTGAATCTCCATAGCTTCATAGCACTTTACAAGTGCTTAGGTCATAGCCCATTTTTAGGAGGTAGCGTCATGATTGAGCAACTAGTCCCAAACGACGATATATTGAATCATAATCTATTTTTGGCGGATGAAGTTCGATACCATTTGGTCCACCGAATTTGTGAATTAGAAGGGTCAACATGCCTCAAAACGTCCGATAAAAATATGATCTTTGCTCAATCACCCGGACATAAGGCCTGGCTATGGATCTCACAACAAACTACAGATAATCATAAATTGGCCTATGTAGAAGAACTCTTACGTTATTTAAAGGGAACCCCCCTATCCGGGGTATGTGGTGATGCCGAAACAGTCGAGAAGTTCGCAAATGCTTACACACAACGTCATGTTGCTCAGGTACATACCCACATGGTCATGGAATCTTATTTCTGCCCTCAATATAAAAAGCCCTCGGACGTTGAGGGAATGATCCGACAATCCATCCCAGAGGATGTACAAGTAGTTGCCCAGTTTCTAGCTGGTTTTTCAGAAGAGGCTTTAGGCAGTTCTGTTGATCCGGTTAGTCAAATATCAGCTGCGGAGAAGACCATCGGGACAGGAAATTTGTACCTTTGGATAGTAAATAACATGCCCGTATCCATGGCTAATATTGCTCACCGCTCGCCGAGACATGCTCGTATTAATGCTGTGTATACTCCACCTCATTTGCGAAAGAAAGGTTTTGCCAGCGCAATGGTATCCGAGCTATGTTCCATTTTAGAAAATGAGCATTTAGTGCCCATGCTATATGCAGACTTAAAAAATTCAGTTTCCAATCAAGTTTATAAAAATATCGGCTTTAAGGAAGGCGGCAAAATCACTGATATTGCGTTTGAATAAGCCCTCCTACTGCAAGAGAGCATATTATTGCTCATTCAAATCAAACAAGGCCCGCAATGTTATCCATCGCTGGGCCTCCTCTTCACTTATCTATGCACTTTACTCCGTAACACCCAATCCCGTGTGAACTGAGGATCTTCGTGAAAGTAAATATACAGCTACAATGGCGATGACGACACCGACTGCTCCAAACCAAGTGATGGAAGCCAGCGAAACCTGACCAACAACTACACCGCCGATTCCGGCTCCGGCTGCCATAGCAAGCTGCATCGTAGACTGATTGAGACTCAGCATCACACCTGAAGATTCAGGCACAAGTGTGACCAGATTATATTGTTGAGTAGGTCCAGTTGTCCAGGCTGCAAACGACCAAAGGATCAATAAAGCAAATACTGCGATCAGGGAATGAGCGGCAAAAGGAAGCAAGAGTAAGGAAATACCGTGCAACACCATACCCCCGAATAATGTAAAGGAAATACCCTTTTTATCTGCGCTGTATCCACCGATTTTCGACCCGATCAGACTGGCGATTCCGAAGGCAAGTAATACTGAACTTAGCATATTATCCCCTACACCTGATACATTCAGCAAGTACGGTGAAATGTAAGTATACGCGAGGGAATAACCCCCTCCCCAAAAGAAGGTAATAGCCAATCCCAAAGCGACTTCAGGCTTTTTCAGAAGAGCAAACTGTTGTAGTAAGGGGATCGGTTGATCTCCTTTCAAGCGAGGAAGCGTCATAACGATAACGATCAAGGCAATAATCCCTGTCAACGCAATGCCGAGAAATACGGTTTTCCAGCCATACGCAGAAGATATCATTCTTCCAAGTGGCACCCCGATAATCAGCGAGGCTGTAAAACCCATAGTGACTGTAGCAATAGAACTGGCCTGTTTGCCGGCTGGGGCAATTTTTGCTGCAATGCTCAGAGCTGTAACCACAACCATCCCCGCTCCGAGGGCCATAAGAATACGTGCAGCAATAAACATTCCAAAGCCCGGCAGTGCAAAGGACAGAACATTGGCAACTGCAAATAATCCAAGGGAACTCAAGAGCAGTTTGCGTCTGTCCCATTTAGCGGTTACTGCCATCAGGATCGGCGTTCCAATCGCATAAGCCAGAGAATAAACGGTAATCAACTGACCTGCAGCCGCCACTGTAATTCCCATCGTCGCCGAAATCTGATCCAAAATACCTGCGATGATATATTGAGATGTGCCTACCAAAAAACTGACAATGGCTAAAATATATACTTTCCATGTACTCTGCATTTTCTAGTAACGCCTCTTTCCTTTTCTTATTTTTATATTTTTACAAATATCGAAATTGAGACTAAAAAAATTTATGTTATCAGGAACGGGGCATATTTCTGCGCTGCTTCCACATCCAAGCTGTAATAAATAAACGTCCCCTCTTTACGGTATGTGAGCAGCCCCGACTCTGCCATTTGCTTCAGATGGTGCGACAGTGTTGAAATAGCTACACTGTTCAGCTTCTCGCCCAGCACAGAGCAGCATTGGTCACTTTCCTCTTTTAGCAGAAGTGCTATTTTGAGACGAGTGGGTTCTCCAAGTGCTTTATATATTTTTACAGCTTGCTGCATCTCTGTTGTATCTTTCACCCTGTTCGGCCCCCTTCTGTTCCAGTCTTAATTTCGATGTTTGTCGAAATAAAGTTATCACAAACATTTGTAAAAGTAAACCCGTTTATTATAAAGATACAGCTTTTTTACACTCTGAGGTGTGAATGATGGTCTTTCTCATCCGATAAATAATCCCCCATCCATAAAGGATGGAGGAAAAAAATCTGAGTATAGAGGGAGAAACGTCGTGGATGCCATGGCGTTAATTCGGGCTTGCCGTGGGTCTGACAATAATTTCATTAACATCTACATCCGCTGGCTGCTCCATGGCATACAGAATGGAACGGGCTATGGCATCAGGCGAAATCGAAATACGACGATACTCTTTCATTCCTTGCCGGGCCTCTTCATCTGAAATACTGTCAGCAAGCTCAGATTGGGTTACTCCCGGCGATACCAACGTCACGCGAATATCTCCCCCCACCTCCAAGCGCAATCCTTCAGAGATCGCCCGAACCGCATACTTCGTAGCGCAATACACCGCTGCAGTCGGGGTTACACTATACGCGCCAATAGAGGCGATATTGATAAACTGACCAAATCCTTGCTTTTTCATAATCGGAAGCCCTGCAGCAATCCCATGCAGAACGCCTCGTATATTTACATCAATCATGCGATCCCATTCCTCTACCTTCAGGGCCTCTAATTTTGAAAGAGGCATCACTCCCGCATTGTTCAAAATGACATCCACACGCCCAAATGTTTTTTCCGCGTAGTTAATGAACGCTTCCATCTGGTCCCTCTTAGTCACATCCAGTTGCTGATAATCAGCCGATCCACCTTTAGAACGAATCTCGGATGTCAGAGCCTCCAGACGCTCTGTGCGTCTGGCCCCTAATATCACATGAGCCCCATGGTGAGCAAGTAAACGGGCAGTAGCTTCACCGATCCCACTGCTTGCCCCTGTAATAGCTACGACTTTCCCTTTAATATTCAACATGCTTATTCCTCCTCTAGTTTAAAATGTCACTGAAAAAAGATAAAATAGATTACTTTTTTTCTTCCCTGTAAAAAACCATCCCTGCATGATACAAAACACCATCTTTGAATTCACCATCTGCCGTAAATCCGGTGTCGTCCACATACTCGATATAGTCATCTTCTACGATATAGCTGCCTGTATAGGCACTTTGTCTCTGACCACGTGCTTCATCATAACGGCCATTAGGCAAGAGTTCCTGACGGATATTTCCGTCTTCAGTTACCCACATCCCTATATAGGGATGTTGCGAAGCGTGTACACTTTTTTCCGCTTTGTTGCTCTCCATGACTATTTCACTCCTTTGCATTTCTATTATTTTCTCAATTGCTCATAAGGTGTTGTATCTGCATCTTATTATGAGAGGAATATCCATCGGGCTGGTAGAAGAATCAGAGCAAATTATTGCCTAATCCTCCAAAGACCCTTAATATGTAATAAACTACTGAAAATGAAAACAGGCTGCGTTGCAAAGAAGGGAGGTGTCATGATGGGGGCAACCAAAATAGAGGGTTCTACCATGGAAAAACAAGCCGAATTGGCAAGGCTTATAGAACGGTTTTCAAATCAGGACGGAGTTCTCGCTACAGCCATACCTTCGCTTCACTTCGTCCGAAGTTCACATACAACCGTTCCGATACATCAAGTCCATGAACCTGCCTTATGTATTGTGGCACAAGGCAGAAAAATCGTGATGCTCGCAGAGGAAAGTTACCATTACGGCACATCCGACTACCTTGTTGTGTCAGTGGATTTGCCGATCTCGGGACAGGTCATCCAAGCATCAGCAGAAGCTCCTTATTTGTGCCTCCGGCTCAATTTTGATCCGCATCAGGTTTTGGACCTGATCAAGGAATCTACTTTTCCCACAAGCCTCATGCCTGCTTCCAGACGAGGCTTGTATGTAAGCCAAACCAACTCTCTACTGCTGGATGCCGTGGTAAGGCTAGTGCATCTTTTGGAAAACCCGCAGGATGTTCCAGTGCTGGCTCCATTAGTCATTCGTGAGATACTGTATAGGATTTTACAGGGTAATCAGGGGGAATCCTTAAAACAACTGGTCATGACCGGCAGCCATTCAAACCGGATTGCAGAAGTCATAAAGCGGATTAAGCAGGATTATGATAAGCCGTTGCGTATTGAGGAATTGTCCAAACTAGCGAATATGAGTCCTTCGTCACTACATCGACATTTCAAAGAGGTTACGGCTATGAGCCCCATGCAATATCAAAAACAATTACGTCTACAAGAGTCACGCCGCCTGTTGTTATCCGAGTCAGCGGATGCGGCAGATGTCGGTTTTCAGGTAGGTTACGAGAGTCCCTCACAATTCAGCCGCGAATACGCCCGCTTGTTCGGCCTGCCTCCAATTAGTGATATCAAACGCTTGCGCTCGGATCAGGATCACCCGACTACTTGAACACGTTGTTAGATAAACATACGAAACCAATGGTCCTACTAACGCTTATCCCAATCATAGATGGCAGGATGTAAAAAAACAGCACAAACAGCCGCTTCTCCGGTAGAGACGCGGCTGTTCAATATATTCCTCTATGCATGCATCAATACGGATCATCCAGCTTGACGAACAAAGCTCGAATGACATCCTTCTCTGCAGTAGTAAGCTTTTGTCCTGCCTGCCATTGTTGAATCTCTTTCTTGACTTCCTTTGATTCTCTATAGCTGAGAGCATACCCGATGCTTCCTATACCTTGTGTGCGGTTGGTTTTGTCCATATTTGCCAATGCTCGAGTCATCGCAGTTCTGTCTCTTGTAAACAAATCTCCCATAAGAGCAGCATAGCTTTCGCTTAAAGCTCCATCCAATCCTTCAGAAGCTCGGATCACATTTGCAAAACTTTCCGATGGAATAAAAGCGCGCTGCCTATACAAATATTCGATAATTTCCAGGCTTTGATGTTTATTGATTTCGTTCATCTTTCCCCATTGGATTTCTGCTAAATGGTCCGTCATGTGACGTACTTTTGCTTCATCACTGAGGGAAGAATCCTTATAAAAGGACAGCACAAGCTCCTCTTTACTTTGCTGGGTATGCTGCGTATTCGCTGCAGTTTGCTTGGACTCCCCATGGTTTGCTCCGGACGGCGCCGCAGTTTCAGCATCCTGTCCCACTGGATGAGGAGTACACCCTATGGTTACAGCCAGCATTAGTGCAGTACAAGCTGCCGAAACGAACCCATTCCCTTTTAACATGAATCCACTCTCCTGTCTGAACAAACAATGGTCGTTATAATTGCCCAAAATCCACTCCTATCTTGCTATGCCTGCAACCGTTCATCCATCTAACAATAGGAAAATTCCATCTAGACTTCTACGCGTCACGCCCAACCGTAGGCTTACGGATCACAGAGACGCTGGATTCCCTCACAATCAGACGAGGCTCGAATTGCACACGCTCATAATCCCCAGGTGTCTGTTCCTGAATCCGCTTGAGCAGCAGCTCCGCAGCCAACCGCGCCACTTCTTCCCCCATGATGGAAACTGAGCTGATCTGAGGAGTCGTTACCATAGCCCACAGATTGTTATCAATACCGACTACAGCAACCTCATCCGGCACTTTTACGCCCAAATCCTTAAATCGATTGACGATCCCTATCGCCACCATATCATTAACCGCATAAATAGCATCCGGCATATGTTTCAAGCTGTAAAAATAATCCGCAGCACGCAGCCCTGTCTCAAAAGAGAAATCATCGCCAAAATAAACGAGTGAAGGGTCCACATGCTGGAGAGACTGCTCATAAGCAAAGTATCTTTCCTCGATTTTGTCCTTCGCAGCACCTGCATAGGCAATTCTTGTTCTGCCGATTTTAAGTAAATGCTCCATCACGAGTCTTCCCTCTTGCCGGGCCAGACTGACGATATCCGCTTTGACATCTTCGCCCAGCTTCTTGCCATAGTTAATAATGGACACGGGAACGCTAGCTTTGTTAATCAGATCTACCAACATTTTCGGATACGCCAGCGGCATAATGATGAGCCCGTCGACATGCAGCTTCTTGACCTCACGAACTGTTTCAAGCTCCATTCTGGCATTCCCGGCGGTATTGATTTGCACGACACGGTAACCATGCTGCTTGGCGGCCTGCTCTACGGACCAAGCGATTTCCGGAATAATCGCGTTACGAATGTCCGGCACGGCCAGCGCGATTTGTCGTGTCTGACGCACTTTCAAGCTCTGAGCCGAGGTGTTGGGCGTAAACCCCATCTCTTCAATGACTTGCAAAATCAAGGCTTTCGTTCTCGGGCTGATGCCCTCACTATCGTTAATAGCTCTGGAGACAGTCGCAATACCGACTCCTGCCCGCTTGGCTACATCCTCTATGGTTACTTTCTTTTGATCTGTCACGCCCAAAATCCTTTCAAGAACGGAATCGTTTTCTGACTTTCTAAAATAAAGTCTTAATACTGATATTATACCACAGAATGAGTGTCTAAAAATTGAAGTCGTTTTCTTCTTGTCTTTACTTCACCTGAAAAATCCACAAAACCTCTTTGTATAAAAGCAACGAGCCAAATATAGCACTGTAGTCACAAGTGATTATATTCACAAAAAAATCAAGTGCTTTTTGTATGAAATTGGTTTGACAATGTGTAAAATTTGTGACATATTATTTTTCGGAAACGTTTCCTAATTCATTCACTTTTATAGAGGCAATGATCATATATTCGTCAAGGAGATGACAAACATGCAAGCATTGAGATGGCATGGAGTAAAAGACTTACGATTGGAAAACATTGAGCAGCCCGCCGCTCTGGCAGGAAAAGTAAAAATCAAAGTAGAATGGTGTGGCATTTGCGGAAGTGATCTTCACGAATATGTAGCAGGACCGATCTTTATTCCTCAAGATGCTCAGCATCCATTGACTGGCGAAAAAGCGCCGATCGTAATGGGACATGAATTCTCTGGACAAGTCGTCGAAATCGGCGAAGGTGTAACCAAGATTCAGGTTGGCGACCGTGTCGTTGTAGAGCCGGTTTTTGCATGTGGAGAATGTGATGCATGTAAACAAGGCAAATATAATCTTTGCGATAAAATGGGCTTCCTCGGTCTGGCAGGCGGCGGCGGTGGATTTTCTGAATATGTCGCAGCTGACGAGCATATGGTTCACAAAATTCCAGAAAGCGTATCTTTCGAACAAGGCGCTTTGGTAGAGCCTTCGGCCGTTGCTTTGTATGCTGTTCGTCAAAGCCAACTGAAAGTCGGAGACAAAGCCGTAGTATTTGGCGCTGGTCCTATCGGATTGCTGGTTATTGAAGCGTTGAAAGCTTCGGGCGCATCTGAGATTTATGCAGTAGAGCTTTCCGAGGAACGCAAAGCTAAAGCTGAAGAGCTGGGTGCTATCGTGATTGATCCTAAAACTTATGATGTTGTGCAAGAGCTGCACAAACGGACTAACGGCGGCGTAGATGTAGCCTATGAAGTCACTGGAGTTCCTCCTGTGCTGACTCAAGCTATTGAATCCACTAAAATTAGCGGACAAATTATGATCGTCAGCATTTTTGAAAAAGAAGCTCCGATCAAGCCTAACAATATCGTTATGAAGGAACGCAATCTGACCGGTATTATCGGCTACCGTGATGTATTCCCGGCTGTCATCAGCCTGATGGAAAAAGGTTACTTCCCTGCCGACAAGCTGGTTACCAAACGTATTAAGCTCGAAGAAGTGATTGAGCAAGGTTTTGAAGGACTCCTGAAAGAGAAAAATCAGGTTAAAATCCTGGTATCTCCGCAAGCTTAATTTAGAAAATAAACCAGATGTCTGCTCTATGCAGACATCTTTTATTATAAAACCAGGTTGCACGGCAAGAGTTCATACGGAATTAAAAAGACAAAACAGCGCTCTCCTACTGTGGCCTCTGCCGTTAAGTGAGAATAGCGCTGTTTTATTATAATCTAGTTTATTAAGTTACATTACTTAGTTACATTACTTAGTTACATTTCTCAGAACATCGTCAATCATTTGACTATTTGCAATTGTACCTGTATACAACCAGCTGGAATCCTTGCCAAAATCGTATACATGGCCTTCTTTAACGGCTGGAATTCCCGCCCATACAGGATCTTTTACAATATCTTCTTTACTTACGTTTTTGCTGTTCACGATAAAGACATAATCCGCATCCAGCTCGGCCAGCTTCTCCAGCGATAAATTACTCCAGTTCGCCTTAGCCGTTTTGGAAATCTCCTGTACGACTTGTGGAATCTTGAATCCCAAATCCTTATACAATACATCACCGCTGGATAGATTCTGGTTTACGACATACACGTTTTTATCCGTTACCCATAATGCCGCCGCAGTTTTTTGTCCCACCGTCTGACTCAGCTTGGCTTTAGCCTCTGCTGCTTTTTTGTCGTAGTTGCTCAATACCTGCTTCGCTTCATTGCTCTTATTCAGCACCTCGCCCACGGTCAGCAGCTCTTGACGCCAATCATTGTTCATATTACTGCCTACCACGTAGGTTGGAGCAATTTTAGAGTATTGATTATATTTGTCGCCTTCAACCATGCTCGCACTGTCCATAATGATCAAATCAGGCTTGAAGTTCAGAACCGCCTCAAACGGAAGATCTGAAGCAATGGTAGGAACGTCCTTCAGTTCTTTTTGAAGGTAAGCTTGAACTGAATTTTTGCCTACCGACCATTGGGCTACGGGTTTAACACCTAGGGCAACCAGATGATCCTCCAGATAAGAAGCGATCACTCGCTGAGGCTGAGCCGGAATCTTCACCTCATGCCCAAGTGCATCCTTCAGCACCCTTTCCTGTGATGTTGGTTCCGTCGATGTATTATTAGTCCCTTGGGAAGCGCCATCGGTTGCCGTAGGACTGGATGTGCCTGAGCACGCGCTGAGCAGCAGGGTAAAACTAAGTAATAAAATAAATGCCATGGAATGCTTTGCGTTTCTATTCATTTGTAAAATCCCTTCATCATGATTTTGATAATGATTATTATCCTCAATACCAGTATGCAGGGCGCCACTTATCGAATCAATGGAACATTCGGACATGCTTAATGGATTATCCAGACGGGTATCTCTCACAGAAACAGTTGAATACAGGCTGTCCCGATAATGAACCGGGGATATACCCACATATTTTTTGAAAGCCCGGCTAAAGAAATAAACATCCGGGTACCCCACACTGACAGCGATATCCTGTAAAGTCGCATCCGTCTTCCGTAAAAGCTCCTTCGCCTTGTCCATTCGCAGTTGAATTAAGTACATAATCGGGCTACAATCCGTTTGTTTTTTAAATAACCGGGTCAGATGTCTCGGACTGCATTCCAACAATCCAGCCAAACGTTCCAGCGTTACGGACTCCGCGTAATGATCCTGCATAAATCGAATGGCCTGGGTCACAATATCCCGCGCAGAAGTTCGAGCCTTCGGTTCCTGCAATTGCCGCATACATTCATATGCAAAATCATAAAACCGACCCTGGGCCTGAATCTTGGATAGCGCCTCTTGATCCTGCCATGCGTACTCCAGTAATTGCAGCTTTTGATATAGTATAACCGGATAAGGCGGTACAAAACCATGAGCTATCGAAGGATGATTATACACCGTATGTCCTGATAGAGAAGTCGCTTTATATAGTACAAGGATATATTCAATCCCGCATTGCGAGGGTTTCATATTCAGTTCAAAGCCTTTGCTGCCATGCAGTACGTACCCTGAATGTGGCGTATCCTTCCAATCGCCATCCAAACGCACGCTACCCTGCAATACAAATACAAAAGCCTGCGCTGGAAGACGATACGGTTGAAGCAACCCTTCTGCTTCCAGTCGAATATGCCGGACATCCATGATACGGATCGACGAATGGAGCCATAGGGACAGAAGTTTGTTTAACTCATCAGCTTCATTTCCCTTGCGCATCCCGATATAGGAACCTGTCTGCTTTTGCCGATCCTGCTTCACGTATCAAAGCCTCCACTTCATAAATATCATACTTTTTTTCCAAACCAACCTCATTATATATCATCTTTTACTGTGTCTACCATGAGACAAATATTCCCGCACGAAACAAGGTGAATATATCATTTCCATGGTACAATTTGTATAAATACAAGATTTAAAATACATAGGGGGTTTGACAGCATGAGCGGTCCCAACATTGCATTGAGTACAGGAGCTAATGCACCATTCGGTAAGGAAGATACAGTGCGGGTCACCATTACATGGAAGCATGCACCTGCCGAACTGGATGTTAGCTGTTTTATGGTAGGAGCAGACGGAAAGGTTTCCTCAGATGACTATTTCATTTTTTACAATCAACCCGCTGACCCGCACGGCCATGTACGGTTACAGCGTCCCAATGACAGAACCACTGAGTTTACTGTAGCGCTCCAGGAACTGGAACGAACCGGAGTGGAAAAATGTGTGTTTGCGGCCACGCTGGACGGCCCAGGTACTTTTGCCGATGTGGTCGGCTGCTCACTTACTGCTCAAGGCAAGCAATCCCATATCACCTACAGTATCACCGAAGCCACCAGTGAGACATCACTTGTGCTGGCAGAGGTGTATCGTCATACGTCTGGCTTCAAGCTTCGCGCAGTTGGACGTGGTTTCAACGGAGGGCTGAAGCCGCTCGCCGAGGCTCATGGTGTAACCGTGGAGGAAACGGAATCGCCAGCAGCACCGTCCGCTGATAAAGCCAGCGTGAAAGAGCCTTCTCCTGTGAATGGAAGAATTAATCTGCTTAAACAGAAGGTGCAAATTTCACTCCAAAAGAAGCAGATAGACCGTGAAAAAGCACGAGTAGCGGTTGTATTGGACGCTTCTGCTTCCATGGCGAAACTGTACTCTAAGGGAACCGTGCAAAAAGCCTTCGAACGTGTTCTGGCTGTATCGGCCTGCATGGATGATGACGGTGAAATGGACGTATGGTTTTTTGCGAACAAAGCCAAACGCGCTCCAAGCGTCACGGAACGGGATTACGAGAATTACGTAAAACGAAATTTCCCAGAAATCGGATACGGAAATATAGGATTTGGTAACAATGAGCCTGAAGTGATAGAGGATATTATTTTAAAATATACAAAAGAGGTACCCAATGAAACAATCCCGACCTACATTATCTTTTTCAGTGACGGTGGCGTATATGAAACGAAAAAAATATCAAAGTTGCTGATCAAGTGCTCGAAAACTCCGATTTTCTGGCAATTTGTTGGTCTTGGTAATGCTGATTTCGGAGTCCTTCAAAAGTTGGATAATCTGCGCGGTCGCGTAGTGGATAATGCAGATTTCTTTGCCTTGGATGACATTGAGTCCGTGACAGACGCAGAATTATACGACCGTCTGCTGAACGAGTTTCCTGGTTGGCTCAAGCAAGTGCGGGCTAAAGGAATATTGCGGAGCTAATCCTTCATCGCAATGCGATACTCCTACATGATCACTTAAATATCCGCCGAGCAGAGCAATAAAGGCAGAATGACCGCAGATAGAGCAATCATCAGCGCCAGCATTCTGCCTCTGTTTTCTTCAGTTTGTCCTCTAGCAATTTCAATCTCCCTACCAGATCCTATTTCTTTCATTTCCTAATTGGATATTTTCATGTAGTATAAGTCTAATTGAAGTAACCCTGTTTGGGCTATGCTGAAGCTATACACTATATGAAGGAGGATTTCATATTGAAATCAAATGAAGCAACTTTGCACAAAAAGCTGCTCCCACGGCACATTACCTTTATGGCTATGGGTGGAGTTATCGGAACGGGAATTTTTAAAGGAAGTACCGAGACGATTAGCTTGGCGGGACCTGGAGTTATTTTATCCTATGTCTTCGCAGGACTCTTGCTCTTGGTCGTTATGGGCGCAATTGCCGAGATGGCTACCGTCTACCCCAACATGAATATGAAGGATTTTATTCGAAAAGCTTTTGGAGAACGACTGTCCTTTATTATCGGCTGGTTGTATTGCTTTATGTGGCTGGCTGTCTGTATCATTGAAGTCATTGCTGCGGGGAGCTTCCTACAATATTGGTTGCCAGATGTTCCTCTATGGGTACTCAGTTTAGTGAGTGCGGCTTTCATTATTGTCGTCAACATGCTGAGTGTCGGCGGATTTGGGGAGCTGGAATTTTGGCTTGCGGGTATTAAGATTGCCATGATTATTATCTTCATCGCCTTGGGTGGCTGTATACTGTTCGGGATTATTCCCACTGAAACTCCACCTTATCTAAGCAACTACGCGCAGCACGGCGGATTTCTACCCAATGGCTGGTTGGCTATCTTTTCAGCGCTGCTGGTCGTTACCTTTTCATACGGAGGGTCCGAGCTGATTGGACTGACGCTGACGGAGACAGAAAATCCGGAAAAGGTGCTGCCTAAAGTGGTTAAAAGCTTTATTCTTCGCGTTGTTTTGTTCTATACATTGCCAATTCTCATCATTTGTGGCTTGATTCCCTGGAACCAACTGGATGCGAATACCAGTCCGTTTGTACAGGTATTGTCTTCTGTAGGGCTTCAAGGCTCGGCTCATGTCATGAACTTTATTCTGATTACTGCTGTACTGTCTGCCGCCAATTCTGGGATTTACGGGGCTACACGTATGCTGCATTCGTTGGCGGTCAATGGAGAAGGTCCCAAATCACTCGCCCGCGTATCTTCTAATGGGGTTCCAGTGAATAGTCTCAAATTCTGCGCTGTAATCCTGATTGTCGGTTCCATGGTTGCTTATATCGCTCAAGACGGGCTGTTCCGTATTTTGATGGCTGTACCTGGCTTTGTCGTGCTGCTCGTCTGGAGCTGCATTTGTCTGTCCCAATTGAAGTTGCGCAAATCTTATCCCGTGGAGCCTACTTTCAAGATATGGGGATTCCCTTATGTAACGGCGGTTACAGTGGGATGTCTATGGGTAATTGCGTTCCTGTTCTTGCTTGACCCGCAAAATCGCATCAGCATTAGCGTGTGCGTGGCGTTCATGGCATTTCTGATCATCTGGTCGTTAGTGAAGTTCCGGAGAAAGCAGGCGTAAGCAGCACATGATTCAATCGTATCTGTTTCCTGTTTCATATGCCTTTCTTGCATTTCCTTTTGCTGCGTTATTGTTCACACTGCCATTCCTAATCGTGCAATATCGCAGGCATGGCTATATTCACAAGGCTAGAGCATGGCTGCTTTACTTGATGCTTTTATACTTGATGAACGCTTTTTTTCTGGTCATACTCCCGCTTCCGGCATCGCGTCATAATGCTGCATTAGCCGGGGGAGCGTTGCAGTTAATGCCCTTGCAGTTCGTTCACGACATTATAAGAGAAACATCTGTCTCACCCGCCCATCCCTCCAGCTATATTCATTTGCTGAAGGAGCGTGCTTTTCTGCAAGTCGTTTTTAACGTTGTGATGACCGTGCCTTTCGGTATGTTCTTACGTTATTATTTCCGTGCACGATGGGGATGGTGTCTGATTCTGTCCATTATCCTCTCCCTCATCTTTGAGGTGACGCAGCTGACAGGACTGTATGGATTTTTTGACCATGCGTATCGCGTGTTCGATGTAGACGATCTAATGGCTAATACATTGGGTGGTATGCTAGGCTTTCTATTAGGCGAATGGTTTTCACGCTTCCTGCCCCGCTTGGAACATCTGGACAAGCATGTGGACATGGCAACGAAGCGAGTGTCCTATACCCGACGGGGCGTAGCCTTTTTCGTGGATTCTATCATTTGGACCGGGCTACTGGGTATCATGGAATCGCTGCATGTGCCTGCTGCTTTCTGGATTTCCAGTGGGGTGTATTTTATAGTGGTTCCTTACCTGACGAATGGACGAACTCCAGGAAAATGGCTGGTGCGTATTCATCTTATAGGGACAGGACAACGGATTTTTCTATGGGAGCTCATAAAGCGTTACAGTCTCTTGTACTGGGTGTATTTTGGACTTAATTACGTACTGGGTGGGTCTGTCCTATGGTCTCAAGTGTCCCCTTGGCTAAGTGTTCTGATTAGCCTTTTGCTGTTAGTGATCAACGGATGGTTCTTTTTCCATCTGGTCATACGCCTATTCAAGAAAGCCCCGTTATTTTATGAGGAGCTTAGCCATACTTCGCACCAAATTATATGGCCCAAGCACTATCATCAGCCTCAAAATGACACCGCTGACCCGGCAGAGACGCCGGGAGCGAATACCGTGAAATGGTAACCGAAAGACTGAGAACGTGATAAGCACCCGCGATCTACGTTGCATCTAAGCAAATAAAAAAACAGGCGAAGCAAAGGGATTTCCTTTGTCCGCCTGTTTTTTATTTTGCGTATAGATGTTAATTCGTTCCCCTTATTTCCACTGTGCGATTTGATCAATAGGCAAACGTGTGGACGGATGACCATCGTTGATTCCTTTACCCATGGAAATGAGCATAACAGGGACATAACGATCTTTTTCCAGACCAAAGGCTTCAGCAATTTGATCCTTTTCAAAACCGCCAATAGCGTTAGTATCATAACCATGAGCGCGCGCTACCAGCATAAGCTGCATGGATACCAAACCCCCGTCAATCAGGACCGTTTCTTTGTTCACAACGGGATCAAGCGCTGCAAAATGAGCTGCCACTTTTTCCTGTTGCATTTCTTTAATGTCTTTTGGCATATAGCCCAGTTCTACAGCTTCTCCGAAAATTTGTTCGAAATTATCAAAGTTGTTCAAATCTCCAAACACAGCGATCACTGCCGAAGATGTCTCCACTTGACGTTGGTTGAAACGGGCCAATGGTGCCAGTGTAGCCTTACCTTCAGGGCTGTCAATGACGAGAAAACGCCAAGGTTGCAGGTTAATGGAAGATGGTGCGCGTGTAGCTTCTGTCAAAATCTCAGTCATTTCCTCGCGGCTGATCTTCACGGACGGATCGTATACTTTTACCGAACGGCGTCCCAAGGCGATTTCTTTAAAATCATTCGTTTTTACCGTACTGGATGTATTCGTATTATTCATTCCAATCTCTCCTTATCCCTCTGTGGGTATAGTAATGTTAAAAAAATGTTGTCAGTCCATATCGGATATATGACTATTCATCACTTGCAGCATATCAGCTAGTTGGTGTCGCTGGGTCTCGTCAAAGCTCTGTAGCAGCTGAGCTACAAACTGCGAGCGCTCCTGCTTAAAGATGACAATGCGTGCACGCCCATAATCGGTCAGGCTTACCAAGGTAACCCTGTTGTCCTCTGGCTTGGTGCGTCGTGTGACCATTGCTGTCGCTTCCAGTTGTTTCAAATGACGCGTTACCGCTGCAGCATCAATGCCAACTTCTTTTTGCAGCAGAGTTTGACTAATCTCCTGTACTTGATACAACTTGCACAATAGCTGCAATCTGGATGCACTGACTCCTGCACAACGCTCAAACTTGGAGCTAATCTGCTTGTTCAGCAACAATAGCATGTCAAAAATATACTCAGGCTCGGATGGTGTCTGGGTGATATCAATCTCTCCTCCCTTAAGCATATCGCTGGGCTTCGTGATACAACCCTTGATCCATCAATTATTGATCTATCAAGTAATATACATCCTCTTTAAAAATAAATCAAGTCCCTGAGAAAAATAAAGTGCTTTTTGCAAATAAAAGCTGAGCGACTCGCACAAGAGTCGCTCAGCTTCAATTCAACTTTATTATGTTCCGTTGCGCTAAATAATCCCGTGGGACAGCATTGCGTCAGCCACACGCACAAATCCTGCGATATTGGCTCCGACAACCAGATTGCCCGGCACGCCGTATTCCTCAGCCGCCTTCACGCTGTTAGCATAGATATTTTTCATAATATCATGCAGCTTGGCATCCACTTCCTCAAAGGTCCATGACAGGCGCATGCTGTTTTGTGACATTTCGAGCGCCGAGACGGCTACTCCGCCTGCATTGGCAGCTTTGGCTGGTCCAAATAGAACTCCATTGTCCAAAAACACTTCAATCGCCTGTAACGAGGATGGCATATTGGCACCTTCGCCAATAGCTTTTACACCATTGCTTACCAGCAACTGGGCTGCTTGCTCGTCAATTTCATTCTGTGTGGCGCATGGCAGTGCGATGTCACATGGGATCGACCAGATCCCCGAGCAGCCTTCTGTATAGATTGCGCCTGGACGCTCTTGCGTATACTCGCTAATCCGCAGACGATTCACTTCTTTCAGCTGCTTCACCAGCTTCAGATCGATACCGTCTGGATCATAGATGTAGCCATTCGAGTCACTACATGCCACGACTGTAGCGCCAAGCTGCTGTGCTTTTTCAATCGCATAAATGGATACGTTCCCCGAACCCGACACGACGACGCGTTTTCCTTCAAAAGACGATCCCTGAGCTTGCAACATCTCGTTTACAAAATACACACAACCGTAGCCGGTCGCTTCCGTACGTGTGAGACTACCTCCGTAATGAATCCCTTTGCCCGTCAGGACGCCGCCTTCATGTCCTCCACGAATCCGCTTGTACTGCCCGAACATGTAACCGATCTCGCGACCACCTACACCAATATCCCCTGCCGGAACATCGGCATCTGGGCCGATATATTTATACAACTCGGTCATGAAGCTTTGTGTAAAACGCATCACTTCGTTATCTGATTTCCCTTTGGGATCAAAATCCGAGCCGCCTTTACCACCACCGATGGGAAGACCCGTCAATGCATTTTTGAAAATTTGCTCAAAACCCAAAAATTTGACGATTCCCAGATAGACAGACGGATGGAAGCGAAGTCCACCTTTATAAGGCCCTATCGCACTGTTAAACTGTACGCGGAAGCCACGGTTGACCTGTACAACCCCCGCATCATCCACCCAAGGTACACGGAAGGTAATGACTCGCTCAGGCTCCACTAGCCGTTCCAGAAGCCCCTGCTGCATATACTTAGGATGCTTAGCCAATACCGGAATTAGCGAATCCAATATTTCCTTGACGGCCTGATGGAATTCATTCTCATGAGGATTGCGCGCGATAACCTTCTCAAAAACGGACTGCACATATTCGGCTGCTGCTTGTTGACTCTGCTCTGGACGGATCATGGTCATGATTTAATACACCCCTTTTATAATTAGCCCCTCTGTTAAATGACGGAACGACTTGATTCTGCACCTTCGAGAGTGGAACGTTATGTATTCATAAAATTTAGTTAACTATACATGATTTTTTATAATAATACAGCTAATTCGCCTATAAAAAATTTTTGTATCCTTCATTAAATAACTCTATGAACCTCTCATTGCCTGTTAGTTTCCTGAAGCTAAATCCCTTGGTTTACGGGCTTTTTCCCCGATTTTCAAGGCCCTAACACCTTACTCTATATGGCATTATAATGTGAACAAATTCAAACTAATACATACATCATATCTGGAAAATATGGATATAAAAAAGGAGGCTGCGCACAGGGCGTAGCCTCTTTTCCCATTCTTTTACACATAAAAGGCTTCAAGCTGACGCACAATTTCTGCCTCGTCATGCTCTACCACCTGCTGATGCTGCGACTTTGAGAACAATTGTTCAATTTGCGCCGGGAACTCCTGCTTGATGTCCACCAGACGAATGGCTTCATCGAATTTGGCCGGATGTGCTGTCGCGAAGGTCACACTGACTTCGTCTGCGCCATTATACGCCTCATACGCGGCAATACCGCATGCCGTATGCGGGTCGAGCAAATAATCGTATTCGGCCTTGTATTTTTTGATTAGCTCCAGACACTGCTCATTCGAAGCGCCGAGCGCTTCAAAATCTTGCTGGACACGTTTCAAATCCTCTGCACCGATCACAATCCGTCCCTCGGTTTTGAGGTTATTCATGTATTCAGATACCTTGGCTGCATCCTCTCCGAGGAAATAGTACAGATATCTTTCGAAATTGCTCGCCACCTGAATGTCCATCGAAGGACTGTATGTGCTTTTGAAGTCACCCGGCTGGTATTCGCCTGTCTTCACGAAGCGCTCCAAAATATTATTTTCATTGGTTGCAATAATCAGCTTATGGATCGGCAAGCCCATTTTCTTCGCAAGAAAGCCGGAAAAAATATTGCCAAAGTTTCCGGATGGCACGCTGATATTGATCTTCTTCGTACCCGCTGACTCCTGCGCCCGGAAATAAGCATAGAAGTAATATACCGTCTGCGCCAAAATACGTACAAAGTTAATCGAATTAATCGCCCGCAGATGATGTTTTGCTTTGAAGTCCAGATCAGCAAACAGGTCCTTAATCACTTTTTGACAATCGTCAAAGTTCCCTTTTACGGACAGATTCAATACATTTTCATCGTCAACCGTCGTCATTTGCAGCTCTTGTACCTTGCTCACCTTTTGGTGTGGGTGCAAAATACAGATTTTAATGCCTTCCTTGCCACGCACGCCCTGAATCGCTGCCGCCCCGGTATCGCCCGAGGTTGCACCCAAAATGTGAATGATCTCATTCTGCTTTTTGGACACATAGGAATAAAACTCACCCATAAATTGCAAGGCCACATCCTTGAACGCGAACGTAGGTCCGTGGAACAGCTCCAAAATAGACAGGGAATCGTTGATCTTCTTCACTGGCGTAACTTCTGGATCACGGAAGCTCGCATAACTGCGCTCCACCAGCTGCTCCAAATCTTCACGAGGAATCTCATCATTGATATACAGCGCAAAAACTTCCAGCAGCAGCTCTCTGTAGCTCAATGTGGCCCATTGCTCCAAAGTAGCTGCCGACACGGTCGGAATCTGCTCTGGTACCATCAGACCTCCATCGTCAGCTAACCCCATGAGCACAGTATCAATAAATCCCTTGGCTTCTACTCGACCTCTAGTACTTATATATCTCATATACATCCCCCAATAAAAATTCAATTCGAACCTTTTTTCGAATATATTATTGTCTATAATACCCTGTCGCGGTGCTGTAACCAAGCCTTTTTTTCATATTTTAAAGACTTTCTCCTACTTTACCATACCCTGATGCATCAGGCATCTGTCGTCGCTAGGCAATTGGAAGGTTAGGAACAGGCCGTAAGTCTGGAAAGAAGAAGGCTACTCCAGTGATTAGGAGCCTGAAATCGAGAGTGTAGCCAGCTTGAGCGAAGGCGATGTGCAGCTTCCCGTAAAACGTAAATCGTTGCCAACTTCCTCTACCTGCTGCAACACATCAAAGAAGTTGCCCGATACGGTAATCTGGTTGACCGCTCTGACCACTTTCCCCTGCTCAATCCAGTAGCCCAGACAAGCCAGCGAAAAATTACCGGACGCCGTATTCGTCCCCGCATGCAGTCCTTGCAGCTCGACGATCATCAGCCCGCGATTCGTCTTACGAATCATGTCCTCCAACGTAGACGTGCCTGGTTCCACATACAGATTATGATACGACACACCAATTTTACCGTTATAGCTGCCCTTGGAAGCATTAGAGGTACTTTCCACCCCAGCCTTGCGGGCCGTCTTGCGGTTATGGAAATACGTCCGCAGTTCGCCATCCTTGATGATCTCGTTGCGGCGTGTCGCACTGCCTTCAGCATCAAACGTACTGCCTGCCGGAACATTCTCCATCAGCGGATCATCAATCAGCGTAATACGCTCGCTTGCCACCTTTTGCCCCAGTTTCCCAGCCAAGCGTGAAAAGCCTTTATCCACCGACTCCGCTGAAAATACCGATGTATACGCAGCCAGCAATTGCGCGGCTGCATCATGGCGGAAAATGACCGGATAGTTATCCGATTGGATCGTATGCGCACCCAGCTTGGAAACAGCCTCTTTTACGGCTTTATGCGCCACATTCGCGATATCAATTTCTTCCACGCTCCGCAGGGAATAATCATGCCAACCCCCGGTAACGGTCTCGCCTTGGTCTGCAGCAATCACATACACATAAGCGGTCGCCAGACTTTTGCGACGATGGCAGTGCAGTCCTTTTGTATTCATAATCAGGACCTCATTTTCACGAATGCTGACCGAGCAATGCCGAGCCATCACAATCCGTGGGTCTGCGGCAAGTGCTGTACGCTCCATTTCTAACGCCGCTTCGATCAGAATCTCAGGAGCCGTGTCAGCAAGCGTTGAGGCATAGGCAGGCTGCTCAGGGTAGCTCTCAGAGCCTGCGAACAGCTCATCCTGCTCCTCGCTCTCCAATATGTCCGCGTTGCTGCGTGCTTCCTCCAACAAAAAGTCGATCACATCCAGTTCCAGCTTCTCCGTAGAGGCATAGCCCATTTTCCCGTTAATAACACCACGGAAGGAAAGTCCGCCGTTTTCAACGATGGTATATTGGTCAATTTCTCCCTTCAGTACCTTCACTGTGGTAGAACGTCCATTTACATAGTAGATTTCCATATCCTCATAGCCCATTTCCCGACCTTTTGCGAATATCGCTTCCTGAAAATGCTGAATATTCATCGCTTATTCCCCCTTCCGTCCGCCGACGGTCATCTCGGACACACGAATCGTCGGCTGTCCGCAGTTGACCGGAAGACTTCCGCTGACCGAGCCGCACATCCCCTGACCATGATCCAGATTGTTGCCGACCCTATCAATATTTTGCAGGGTTTCAATCCCTTTACCGATCAACGTTGCGCCTTTGACCGGCTCGGCAATTTTACCGTTGCGAATCATGTACGCCTCTTCGACTGCAAAATTAAACTCGCTCGTCGAAGTATTCACCGAACCACCGCCCAGCGATTTGGCATAGATCCCGTACTCTGTATTGGCAATGATCTCTTCACGGGTCGAATCCCCGTTCGCAATAAACGTATTGTTCATACGGGAGGCAGGCGCGAATTTATAGGATTGTCTTCGTCCTGACCCTGTCGCAGGTACACCCATCTGGCGCGAGCCCATGCGGTCGATCAGGTACCCTTTTAAAATGCCGTTCTCGATCAATATGTTACGCTGTGTCGGCGCTCCTTCATCATCGATATTGAGCGAGCCCCATGCGTTCGGAATCGTTCCATCATCTATAGCTGTAACGAGTGGTGAAGCCACTTGCTGCCCGATCTTATTCGCAAACACGGAAGTCCCATGCGCCACCGCCGTAGATTCCAACCCATGTCCACACGCCTCGTGGAAAAGAACGCCGCCAAAGCCATTCTCAATCACGACAGGCAGTCTGCCGCTAGGCGCATATCCCGCTTTGACCATTGTGGACGCAATGCGAGCAGCGTGTCTCGCATTTTCTTCGATATTCAGACTCTCCAGAAATTCAGTCCCAGCATACGCTCCCGGCCCACGGAACCCGGATTGTCTATGCTCCCCAGCGATCGCAATCGCGCTTATTCTCATCCGTGTATACGTGCGGGTATCCTCCACCAACAGCCCGTTGCTATTGGCGATCAACACATTCTGGATCGAGTTGCTAATTCCAACAGAGGTTTGCGTAATGGAAGGATCGTATTGGCTTGCCGCCTCATGCGCCCGTCTCATCATGTCGATCTTGGCGCGTTTCTGCGAACCGTCAGGAATGATCGCAATCGGATGTTGATTAGGGATCGCATGGGGGTGGAGTGTAATGGTGTGTGTACCTGGTGCTCCACCTCTGCGAATGGCCTTGGCAGCCGATTTGGCGAGTCGGATCAGGCTCTGGTCGCTCATATCACTGGTGTAGGCATACACCGAAAAATGCTCCTTCATGATTCGAATGCCAATCCCAAAATCCCGGCCTGACAGCGCCGTATCCACGACGCCCCCGGTCATGCCCAGTTGTCCATTGGTACGGTCCTCGACGAACACCTCTGCAAAATCTCCGCCCGTCTCCAGCGCGGCTTGCAGCATATCCTGAATCTGTGTTGGATGTATCATCACGTTCCTCCTCGTTTTTGCGATGTTTCATATTGTACGGTTAAACGTTCAAGATCATATGCGGGTTCATGTCTATTTCCCATAACTTTACTATACATGATGTTGGGAGTGGGTGTAACTATCTGGGTGGCAAGTGATTTGGAAGGGAGTGAAGATTTATGCGCGGGGATAGAGGGATTGAAATGAGAAAACCCGATCAGACCGAGAAGAGTCATGTCGGGTTATTTGGGCGTTTTGATTACTGGGTGGATTGAGCAAGTACATGCATATGAGGCCGCTACGTAGACGGATCATTCTTCCGATCGCTGTTGCCCCCAGATTTTTTTGATTATATTTTAACGGTAAAAATCCTGGTTCAAAGGCGAACGCTCCGCTTCTTCAGAACGATTCCGTCCCCTCCGCTGCTATGCTTGGGTTTGCTTCATTTTGTTTGCCAAAATACTTTTTTTCAAACGAACTTTAAACAATTCCCTGCGAAGGTCCAGTTCCATAATATGAAGATGGTCGGCCGCTTCTTTGACGGTTTCCATGTGTAATACGCTCGCCTTTTGAGAAATAATAGCTAGCGCATCCCAAATGAGCTTTGTGCATGTTTTAAGTCTCTCTATTTGTTCGTCTTCCTGCTGTACTAAGCTCTCGTATTCTTTAGCCGTATTTTCAGATGAGTTTGTATGTTCCACGTTCTTTGGTATCTTGGGTTGGGTATCCAAGTTATCATCTCCTTTTTAATCAAAGTGTAGCAAAGGATGATGCTGGATGTGGTACGTGGATACGTAACATTGAAATGATCATGGGAAGTGACCTGGAATACTTCACTATGAAAGATATAAGGAAACAATTTTCGGAAATGAGAAAATAGTCGTTGTCAATCACGCTTGGTATCATCACCGTTTGATTTAATCACCGCTATACGAGAAGGTTAAAAACCTTTTTCTGCTTGAATTTGTTCAAGCAGATTTATTTAGTTGAGAAAAGAAAAATAAAAAAAGAGCTGCGAAAACAGCTTAACAGATACTTAATAATCACACGCATTATGTTACTTTTTCAAAACTAGTATCCATATTTCACTTTTGAAATTCGGTGAGGTTATTTTTTCGCAATTGGTCATGCGTGTAGCCTCCGATATTATACCTTCACTTTAATAGACAGCAATTGGACAAACTTCACTGAAGTATATTGCAGAATCAAGATAACAAAATTTCA
This sequence comes from Paenibacillus sp. FSL L8-0158, assembly GCF_038592965.1. Classification (GTDB taxonomy): domain Bacteria; phylum Bacillota; class Bacilli; order Paenibacillales; family Paenibacillaceae; genus Paenibacillus; species Paenibacillus polymyxa_D. The sequence continues at coordinate 4,170,592 of NZ_CP151949.1, forward strand.
AGAGATTTACAATATTTTTTCATTCGACAAGATGTCCCTTACTTCGATTGTTATAATAGGATATTATTTCAATGTTGTCCAAATAAATAACAAAACGAAGGTGGGAAAGAAAATGAATCACAGAAAAAAATTATTATTAGTTCTTCCATGCTTATTACTCTCTTTTTCCTTGTTTGCCTCTAGTGCTCTCGCTTATGTAAACTACAAAAATAACTCCGTATCTGCACAAGTTCAGCAGAAATCAAATTGGTGTTGGGCAGCAGTATCTAGCATGCTTGCTAATTATCTTGGAGCAAATGTAACTCAATCACAGATTGTCACTAAAATTTATGGATCTCCTGTTAATAATACAGGCACTGTTTATGATATGAAAAATGCGCTAGCTAATTGGAAAGTAGAATCTACACCAATACGTTCTAAAGTTTCTTTTGGGGAAATCATTAGTAACATTGACAAAAATATGAACTTAAATGCAGCAATCGCTTGGACTAGTGGTGGTGGGCACGCTCTGCTTATAAAAGGATACTACCAAGATACAAGTAGATCTATACAAAATGTGTACTATATTAATCCAGGTGATGGTTCTGCCACAGTTAGAGACTATAACGAGTTTGTAAGCAACAGTTCTTGGGATTGGCGTAATACTTTGAGTGATGTATATGTGAATTAATTTACAAATAGTATATTACCGAATTGTTAGCTTAGGCTTCGCCTTAGTCTGAGATGCGATCTTATTCAAAAGCATGTTAATAAAGTAGTTCAATTATATTCAGGGAGGCTCTATTCAATGAAAAAAAAGCTAATCTTATCGTTTTTATTGATGTTTAATATACTTTTATTTAGCTTCAATAATTTAATCATTGCTCAATCTGATGAATCAACTCCAGATGCTCAAATCAAAGCGAGCATAGAAAGTGATTTCAAACTGAAATATGTTGATTCTTTAAATGCTGTAAAATCAGATTATACACTTAAAGCGGAAGAAAATTTTGAAAATGCACAATTAAGTTCAGGTACTGCCTTTTATAAGGTTACTGATGATGTATATAGCAGCGCTATAGATTTTGCAGGATATATTTTTACGTTAAAGACTAATGATCGAGAAGTTGCAACCATTTATGCAAGTTCTAATACTGGATCATGGAAGATATCCAGTATTAGTAATCGAGTTAATTCTGAAAATTCTTTATTAGCAGCGGAAGCCACTCTTTCAAAAAATGAAAAGGTAAAACTTATTGATGATGAAAGGTATGGACTCAATGCTTTACTTATTGAAGGAGGAGAAAAAGAGCGTGTAATAGATCTAAGTGGTAATGGAAAAAACGTTAACAATATTGAATCTAGCTCAAATAAAACAATTTCAAAATCTTTATTTGACCAAAAAATAAAAGAAATGAAGGCGGAAAGATCTGGACCAGCCACCAAAGATGGAGCTGTTATAATGGGAACAGGTCAATTCGATTTTAATGAGCCTTCGAAGGCTTCGAGTAATGTTCCAACAATCTTATTTTCTCTCGGCATTATTTCATTATTCCCTATTTTCATAATCTTAAAAAAGAAATGGAATTCTTAAAGATATTTTTTTGGTTTTGCTTGTTCAGCTACCTTAGATGAGAGAGGCGTCAGGGGACTTTCATTCTACTAATCCTCATTTTTCTGTCCAACTAACTGTAGCCAGTCCATTGATTCATAAAGGAGAACATAAGAAGGATTGCAAAAGCCTCTCTTATAAAAAAGAAAAGCATTTTTATCATAATCGGAGTCGTTTCAGCAATTTTTACCGTCTTTTTCTTTTTAAACCAGTCGATAACCTGCATGTGCCTTTTCAATAGTTTTTACACATACAAAGAAAAAAGTCTTCCTGTAATGAAGTGAACCCTGTCAAGTAGACAGCTATCAAAAAGCAATAATTAAGCAGCCTGAGTCCTGTATTCATAAGGAGTCAGGTTGTTTAGTTTCTCTTGAAAGCGTTCATGGTTGTAGAAATGGATATACTTTTGAACAGCATGCTCCACCTGTTGAGCTGAATGGAAGGCGTGGAGATAGAAACACTCGGTTTTAAAATGACTGAAGAAGTTTTCTATACATGCATTGTCCCAGCAGTTCCCTTTTCGGGACATGCTGGCCTGTATTCCGTATCGCTTGAGCAGATTGGTATATTGGCGAGAGGTATATTGAAATCCTTGGTCGCTATGCAGTAGAACACCTCGCGCATCCTGTCGCTTCCTTGCCTTTTTCACGGTATCCAACACTAGGCTCAAATCGTTTCTGCGGCTGATCTGGTAGGCAACAATTTCGTTGTTAAAAAGATCCTGAATCGCAGAAAGGTAGAGCCTCTGTCCATTGAATATGAGGTAAGTGATGTCTGTTACCCACTTCTGATTCAGCTGGTCGGCCTTAAATTCCCGGTTCAGATGATTGCCAGAAATGACATAGGCTTCTTTCTTGCCGTAGTAAGGTTTCTTCCTACGAATGATCGCCTTGATTCCCAGTTCACCCATAAGTCTCCGTACACGCTTATGATTTATATGTATGCCATAGATTCGATTCAACCAAACCTTTACCCTGCGATAGCCGTATATTCCTTTCAGCTTCTCGTAACAAGACATAATCTTTAGCTTTATAGTTTCATCTTCCCGCTGTTTTTGTGAAACGAACATCTTCCGCTTTATCCATTTATAAAAGCCGCTTTTGGATACTCCGGCCAGTTCACATAGTAGTACGATGCTATGTCCCTTACTAAGCAATTCTTGGATCACCGCAAATTTTTTACTCTTGGGTACAGCCTCCATTCCTCCTTTCACATCTGCAAGAGCTTTTTTAGCATTTCATTTTCTGCTTCGAGGCGTTTCAGCTTGACCTCAGGGTCTTCGGGGCGTGTTCGAGGTCTGCCGATGCCAGGCCCTTTTGCTTTGCCTCGTTTTTCCTCTAGACCTTTCATTCCCTCGGCTTTGAAGTGTCTCACCCATCGGCGAACCAGCGAAGCGCCAATCTCCATTTCTCGTGCCACGTTTTTATATCCGATTCCCTTTTTGAGGTACAGATCCACTGTCTTTTTCTTGAAGCTCACATCGTAAGTTTTTCTTATTTCTCCCATAGAAAAATCCCCTCCATAATAGACAGATTAGTCGGCTTGCTTTTTTCTGTCTACTATGAGGGAATCATATCATAACGGGGAGGCTTTTTTTTATTATTCAAAGGAAGCTATATGAATATATTTTTTGACTATACTTCAGGTACGATAGGAAGTTCGATTTTATGCTCTTTGGCTTTTTGGCTAATTTTTTGGCGCCGCTTTTCATAATGTTTTTCTTCTTCCATATAAACTTGAAGCTTAGTGTACATTTCCTCTTCTTCGGGTATACGATGATATGGAAGGATCATCTCTATATCTTTCGTTAAGGGTATTTCTTTGTCGGGGGAGAATACAGATGGTTAGCTACTTCATATCTACAGGAAAGAGATACACATCTGTGTCGTTAAAGCATTGCGCGTCAAGTTTTTAGAAACGGTAGATTTAGTTGGTTCGGTTCCAAGGAAAACAAGTGCCTTCAATGCTTCGGCGTATTTCTCTAGTACAAATAGCTGACGACATTCTTTGTTCTGAGCACCGGAAAGGACATTATCCAGAAATAAATAGGTATGCCGAGCAATCTCTTGACCGTTTGTATTTGAATAGATGGCGGGGAAGCCCTTTTCCAGCAAACATTTTGAGTTTGTCATTATCCTCCTCACTACGTCCACGTCCCGTTTCAAATGATTGGGAGGAGATTCTTCTTTTTTCTGATGGGCTTGCTGTTATTAGATTTTAGATTGGAAGTATCTTGATTCGTTATGTACTCTACTGTAGCATCAAATTTCTTATTCATTATTTTCTCGTGCAAAATGTAATACATAAAGGTTTCACTTGCTTGCTATGCATCTACTTGAGTGTAGGTCAGCGAAAATTCGCCATTTTGCTCTGTTACATCATTAAGTTGATATTGCCATAGGTGATATTGTCTTTTTTTGATCATACGTTATCCTCCGATAATATTAATGTAAATATAGAACTAATGTTCTTATTTCATTATATCGAATATGGGTTCTCATTTGAATAGTTAGTTTAATATAATTTTTGAAAGTGGAGGAAATTTGGGGTGAGAACGAGAATAGAGACTATTTTATTAAATCATTATTTCGCGCTCCTGATCCTAACCTATCATTATATATCCCTCCAGAAAGATATGAAGAAGAGACCTAGCATCAGTTGTTAGGCCTTCAACAGGCTTAAATTAAATTATTTAATTTAATGGAGGGTCGGACATAAAAAAGAATTACATCCAATATTCAATGAATTATTACAATAGCACCAGTAATGAACCATTATGTCTAATTAAGCTCAATATACTCATTAGCTGAAAGATTAACCAACCCTCTTTCTCCACTTAGGAAAGTATATTTAGTATAACTATCAACTAAACTCGGTGGAGTGTTTTCAACAATAATAATTTGATGATTAGCACTAAGTTCAATAATTATTTTATAAATTTCTTCATAAACCTCCGGATCATGAATAAGATCTTTCTCCGAAACGTCAATCTTTTCTATACTCTCTTCAGTTGGACCCTGCTTCTTTAGAGTTCCTAAGTACTTACTCAATGAGTCCAACATTAATATGCCCGGGTGTCCTGAAGCATAAGCTTCACTTTTACTTGAAAGAATAGCTGATAGGTAAGAGAGTTGCATACATAAAAGCAATCCACCACTTTCATGATCGTAAACACTTGATCCAAGATAATAGGGGATATAAGTATCTGAGTCAATATAAGTTTCAAAGCTGCTATCGTATTTAAATCTGCTCATGTAACTCTTATATTGCTTATTCAAATAATCAAAAACCACTTTTTTATATGTTTCACTTACTTTAAGGTTTTCTAATTCTCCCTCTAATCGTTTTACCTCTGCTTCTAATTCAGCAATAAGCTTTTCTTTCTCTACCACTTTATGATGTATCCTCAAGCATTCTTTGATAATTTCTTGCTCTCTACTCAATTTATTTACAATGCTGTTGATACTATCAATTTGTGATAAAAAAGGTACCTCAGTTTCTTTTGTAAACTCTGCAACTGCGTTATTTAGAATTTTTTGCTTCTTTTTAAGCCGTAATATTTTGGTATTTAATTGATCGATTATGGAGTTATCATTTTCAATCATACTAGTTACTAATTTAATTTTACTTGTAAGATCATTTTTTATTTTATTTAGGGTGTTAATAGAACTAACTCCTTGTTGGTCGTGTGATCGATGTGGAACAGTTGAATTACAAAGTGGACATTCAATATTTTGTTCTGGAATTATAAGTTTATAATTAATTTCCAATGTAGCATCTGTTTCTGCTCTCTCATACTTGTACTCTTGTTTCAATAACTTCTTTGAATTGACTGACAGTAAGTAGTCATTCCTTTGTCGTTCAAACTCAGACATCTGGTTTGCAATTTCAGTTAGTTCCTTTTTCAAAGCTACGTACATCTCATTCTCATTGTTTTTATTACTTTTACTGTTTTGAATAATTGAAGCCTTTTCTTTTTTCCTTTGATCTATATCAGCAATATACTCCCCTTGTTTATTCCATAAGACTGTATAGTCCTCCGCATCTTTATCCCTTAAATAAGATTTTAAACCAACTACTTCTTTATTAGCTTGTTCGATTTTGTTTTTAGCATTTACCAATTGTTGTTTCAGGTTATCCTTATCTGGGTCGATTAAATCGAACATTAGTTTAAAGGCATGAGGATTTTTGTACCGTTTATAAGTGGTTTTATTCGACAAAAAATCATGCGTCCCAAGTTCATGCTGATGAATATACACATACCTAAAGATATCTCGAAAAGATACTGTTTCTAGCTCCTGCATAGTACTATGTTTCTGATGTTTTACCAACTTGTATTCATTAATATTTAACTTTCTCATTAGAAACTGCATAAGCTCATCTTTATCTACTGTCTTTTGAGTATAACCATCCAATTCATCGAACGCACAAAAATAAACACTCATTTTATTTTGTTTCTCTTTTAGCAAACGCTTTATCGTTAACGTCTCATTATCTATTGTGAGCTCAAGAAAAATTTGATCGCAGTTTTCACTTAGTTCTTTTTGAACCTTTAAATCAATCTTCTTACTTTTACCCAGACAATAATCAATTAGACTAAGAATTAAAGATTTGCCTGACGTTTTGTCCCCACTTATAATAGTGAGGTCTTTATTAAATTTTATTGTGCGTTTATAAGTTACTCCTTGGAGGACTAACTTATTAAAAATCATGCGACTCATTGCGTTCCCCCCTTTAATACCTTTATATTTGCAGTTGAAAATTCTATAGTATCAATAGCATTTAAGTATTTATTTACAATTTTTGTTAAATGATCCGAATCAAGTGTATTCACAAAGGATATACCTAAAGAAGTTATCCTGACTTTAATATCATCAAATTTAACGAAGGGGCTTCCCTTCACCTCTATAAAACCAAGCTGTGACAACTGAAGAAGTAGCTGGTTAATACTATATTGAAACCTGAAATACTGATTTGTTGAAAATACCTTATTGGTATCTATATGCGACAAAAAAAGCCCTATCAAATCAAAATTTACAATACTATAATAAAATACAATCTCTGAAACTTTTCTATATTTTTTAGAATTTCTCAATGAGTACGAATATAGAAGCAATATTGTCTTGATTAAATCTAACTTTGTATTTTCGAATAAAAGCTGGACGGAAGGTGGAACAGAACCTAAATTCACGTTTTTATAAGTCCGCAAGTCTCTTATCCCCCCACCAAATTTCATTATTTTCGTCAGCTAGAAGATGTATCAAACCTCTATTTTCGTTATCATCAGATTTATTTTCTTTGAATAATTCTGCATACCGCCCAAAATCAATTGTTTCTAAGCTTTTATGCACGACTGTTACGAACTCATGACTATTTCCATATTGCTTATAGGTATCAACATACCTTTCTTTATATTTTCCAAACACTTTATAGAAAATTGCATCGATAACACTTATATGCATGCCACTTTTCTTTAATTGTCTTATATACTTCTCCGCTGCAATATAAAAAAGCTTTGCGAGTTCAACCGTTCCTGTATCTACATCTTCAAGCCTCAACTTTCTATAAAACAAGTTGCTTTCAACATCTTGATTTATATCCGATAGACCAGCACCTACAATTACGGAGTGTCCCGTCCCTCCATCTGTAAGAGTTCTATTCTCATCGATCGGATCAAATGGTTGGGATACTATATTTAATATTTTTCTTATCTCCAGCGGGTGTGAAGAGCCTTCTGTACTATACGGTATAGTAAGCAATCCATATTCCTCTCTAAGAACTCTAATTTTCTCTTCTGGTGGATCACATAAAAGAATGTAGTGGGTTACTTTAAAATAATCTTTATGGTCTTGAATCAATTTCTGTATAAATTGATCATCAAATGAAAACCCCATAAAAAGAAGTTTTTTGGTTCCAGTTACAAGTTTTAAAATATTGTCGTATTTCTTTTCTTCATATAATTTCTCATAGCTTTGTCTACTGAGAACTATAGTTCCTGCATTACTTGTAAATCCATGAAGATGACAGACACGTTTTTCATCAAATAAACGATGAGTGTTAAAGTCTATATCCTTAAGCAGAATCGGTATATGATCACAATCCAAATAACTATTAAGTAAATTCTCATAGTTCGTTGTCAGGTGAAGTTTGAATTTCATTTTTCCTAAGTCTGAATAGTTATGTGAATTTTTATCTGTAAGCTTAACCTGTCGTTCCTTTATTAGAGCCACAATTGCCTCTTGTATATCTTCATCAAGGATGTTAGCGAACTTTTTCAATTCGTCAATTGCTCCCCAATAATCGTTAGTGTCAAGATGCCATTTTACCGCCTCTGTGATGAAAGCTTTATTACCTACTGCATATTTCTGGGTGATTTCGTTAATTAGGTTTCCCCAAGTTGGAACCTTGAATGGAACGGATAACCCAGCTCCTATAAAAGGGACTACTTTATCAGCATGATAATCTTTCCTAAGGTTCTCTAAATGAAGACTCATAATATTCCCCCTATTCATCTCATAGTTTGTCTTATTATTCCATTTAATAACTAGAACCTAATTATTCTAAATTCTAGAAGTGGAATTACACCTTTTTAGTAATAAATCGGCTCTTCGCTATACTGCGTGGTTAAAGATGCTTTTAATCGGTTGGTAGAGCGATTTGACATGGAGCCTCTGCGGGCATGAGTACTCGCGAAAGCCGCGAAGCATAGGGACTTCGCGATGCTAACCAGCTTATCATGCCCGCCCCTCCATATAAAATCACAGCCTATTTTACCCATGTCGAGTAGCGAAGAGGCGAAATATTCCCAGTGAGACCAGGTATATTAAAGTAAATACCAGCCCACCTATAACAAATAATCCTCTCAATACATGGGCAATTTGTCTTCCTTCTGCTAAAAGTTCTCACCGCTTGTTTTCACCTCATCAGAATATCTAAACCTATAAAAAAGGACTATATACCCAAGCCCAAGGAAATACCTCAGCCCATTATTCTACTAAATCCTGCATAAATCTTCTTTTTTTCTTACACTATAGCATATTCATGGGGATATATGGAACAAAAAAAGACCCTAAACAATACTAAGGGCCTAATTTATATTTAAGTCTAGAGTAGAGGCTACCAACTAAGCTTGTTGAATGTTTTCTCTGTATACTTGAGGAAACAAATTTCTCGTCAACCGGACGGTCATGAAGGCTGTCCCACACTGCATGAGTAAAATTATGATTCGCAGTGATCCCGGCTAATCTATAGAACTGCTTTCGTAATACTTTTATCTAAATTTTAATTCAAATATTTTTTAAGCAATTTACTGAACAATCCCTCTCTTCTGGGGCGCGGTAAAAAGTTGCCCTCTTCATCATAGATTTTTTTCTTTGTTAATTTTTTCTCAGGATTTTGAGAAGCTATATCATAAGCTTTAGAAACAATCATAGTAAAGAATACTGCTTGAGAAATATATCCTATGATCATTTCTACAATACTCAATATTTTCAAATCTCTTTGGGTAAAAAATCACCATATCCAACAGTGAAGAATGTAGTTGCACTAAAATATATAGCATTTAATGGAGTCAAATAATATTGTGGTGTTCCAGTTTTTCCTTCAATAATACTTAATACCTGATACTCATTTTCTGGTATAAATATATAATCTCCCATTGGGCGCTTTATCTCTTCTTTATAGTTAAGTTTAAAATCAGGTAATAAATATGAAATTTCGCTTTCAGTTCGTAAGTTGTTCGATTGGCCCATATAAAAAGTGCCAAATGAGAATATTACAAATGTAACATATAGAAAAATAGCTAAAGAAACTCGAAAAATACTTAAATTTTTTCTTGAATATATCATATATATAAAATCATAAATACAAAAAATGATGGATAGACCCACAAACACAGAAGGCAGCCAATAATATATATGTTTTTCGTTGTCTGTATATATGCCCAAACTCACTATAGGAACTACAAAAAAAGTGAAATAGTAGAAAAGCATACTCCATAAACTTTTATTTCTTAAGTAATATAGAAAACTACAGATACTAATTAGTGCAAATATACAAACTAGGAGTACACCCAATTCATAAAAGTTACTGTTCCCCGGGGGGGTTGTATCTTTAACAAATATAGTGATATCCCAAAGTCCTGCTTTCGACATCTTCGCTTCTTCTTGAGTAATTATTAAATTTAGAATTCGTTCCTTGTTATTTGACGCGACAACAAACCCTTGCTTGACAGCAAGTTGATTAATCGAATTCTTTTTCATTTGGTCTAAATAAACTATATATTCTTCTTTTAAAGGAACTTTTTCTAATATTATGTACCTTCCTACCAATAAATCCTTATAAAAGGCAATTGCCCTCGACCTTAATTCTTCAACCGATTCCCCTTTAAATGATCCAGCGCCTAGCCCAAAAGGCGTACCATCTTGGGTTATTACTTCATATGATCGCTTAAAATGATCATTATATTCTTGATAAAAATAGTCGCTAATACCATACAATTTAATTATCTTACCTTGTTCCACTTGAATTGTTTTAAGATCAATTATTTTCTCAACTTTAGTTTTTACAATTTTATCACCATTTGAATTCTGAGCAAACAATAAACTATTTTCTGTACCGAAAAACAAAAACACTACAATGAGTATGGAAATAAAATTTTTAATGTCATTCCCTCCTAAATTACAATAGGATTATTCAGGTAAAAATATTTATCTATCTACATTCAGGCTCTATATAAATCGAAAGATAGTTTCTATATCGGTCACAAAAACCCTTTGTTTCATACTATTATGACCTATTTCAGGGAATTATTTAATATGTATTCGGTATATTGGTGATTTTTCTTTTATTACTTTTAAAAAAATTCATTAGGATTTGAAACTGCCTTTCATCTCTTGCCTATCAATGTTTTCACGTTCCTATAACTACCATCCACATTGTCGAGATCATGTAAGAAATATATTTCTTTTTATTATTTTTTACCTATTCCTTCAAAATTTCTTTCTCCTCGTAACAACCTTAGTTTCAGAAAACCCTCTATCCCTCTTAATTCTATCGAACGCATGAGCTACAATTGAACTATATTGGTTTCTATGTACCCCCGACTACAATTAAACCGGCATCATGACCTGACACCTTTTTAGAAATTCACAGTTGCAAGTAGACTCCTCTATAACCTCTACCTTCAAAAAGTAAACATAGTAAATCCCAAAATGAATGGGTCATTCTGTAAACTAACTCTCTCTTTTAACCTATAAATACATATGCTGGGTTGTTTATTAAATATCACCTCTCGTCTCTTTATAGCGTACAAACCTTGTAATACATATCTGTCTTGACTCAAATTTGTACTCATCTGCGGCTTCTTTAATCAGAAGCGCATTCAGATGACGTGCTTTACTTGGAAATACCCATCGTGTCTAGAAAGGAGTTATGAACTCACTTGAGCTTATTAACAGATGGGATCGGATATGAAAATCTACGCTTTTATGGTCCCTTTCAGCCACTACACATCGAACAACTTCAAATAACACGCACCATTAACGATCATGCCTATTTACATATCAGTGGCATACTCTCCGAAGAACAAGGAGCTGCATGCGTCGGACAGGATATGGAGCAAGAGCCCATTGTGATTCGTCAGTTGGATGATCAGGGACAATCGCTGAGAAGGCTGTTCCATGGGATTGTCACGCGTATGTCCGTACATTGTGTGCGAGGCGTGTATACGTTTGAACTGGAGGCCGCTTCCCATTCGTACCAGATGGATATTAAGCGTAAAAGGCGCTCCTATCAAGATACTCACCGTACCTATGATGATCTGGTCACTGCGCTGGTTCGAAAATATCAGTACGGAGATGCTATTGATACGGTAAGCAACCGTGCCAAACTGGAGACATTTGTTTTACAATATGAGGAGACGGATTGGGCGTTTTTAAAACGTCTCGCTTCTCGCTTTGGCTCCGTACTTGTGCCAGAGGTAACCGCAGCCTCGCCCAAGGTTTTCTTCGGGATGCCAGAAGGCAAGCAGCATAAGGTGGAGCGGGATGTATTTTATCGAGTTCGGAAAACGTTTCATGAGTTGGATGCGGAAAAACCAGGCGAACGTGCTGGCTCGTATGTCACCTACATGATTGAAAGCCTGCAATTTTATGCACTAGGCGACCTCATCACGTTACCTATTGGACAAGGCAAAGAGCTGGTCGTGGTTCGAGCCGTGACAACCTTAGCAGATGGCCTACTGCGTACCCGTTACGATCTTCAAGCCGAACAAGATATCCGCTATGCCCGGTATGAAAACAATCAGGCCACCGGAATTTCGCTGACAGGAACAGTGCTCAAGGTACAGCAGGATTTTGTACAGCTTCAACTAGAGATTGATCCGAAGCAAGATCCTGCCAAAGCTTGCTGGTTTCCGGTGTCGACCCGTTATGTCGCCGAAGAACATAGTGGCTGGTACGATATGCCTGAAATCGGGGAACAAGTGGAATTGTATCTGCCTACCCACCGCGAACAGGATGCCTATGTAACGGATTCGCTCCGACAACAACGCCACGCAAATGGAAGGCCGAATGTTAAGGTATGGCAACATATCCAAGGTAGCGGCGTAGAAATGTCTGAACATGAACTGACCCTATCCACTTCCGGTGAATTTTTCATTACACTGCATGAAAGTAGCGGCATTACCATCGACAGCCCGGGGAATGTGTAGATTCAGGGTGGTCATGTGAAGCTGGGTGCAGGCGAGGAACTATCACTCGAAGCTGGCACGGCGCTATACTTAAAAGGTGGAGCCAGCAGCATGGTGCTGGATGGTGAGACGGATACCAAAGCTCCGGTGATTTATCAGGAAGGTACGGTGAAAGCTCCTGTTTTCGTAGCCGACCTCCCTCCTGTACCTGAGCCACCATTGATGAGCATCAAAGCATTTGAAGCAGCTCAATCAGCAGCCAAGGATTCATCTAGCAGCCATGCCTCTACCCCTAAAGCAAAAGTCACCAGTCCAGCAGAGCTTCAACAGGCGAATGCCATGATGGGGACAGTATCCAAGCTATTAGGCTCCATTCCGGTAATGGGGAAAGTGGCTGGCGTTGTTGTGGGAGCGCTAAGTGGACCTGCGGCGGGGGTGATTCTGAAAGCAACCGCAGCAATCCCTGTTCGGAGCAAAGGAACCCCTACCGTTGGAGGCAGTAGCAAAGGGAGCGAAGTTCACCCATTAAAATACTTGGCTGGTTTGGCCATGCAAGGGTTGATCAGTCTACATGAGCACGAGAAAGCTAAACAAGCCTATTATAACAAGTGGATCCTAGGGAAAGTGTATACGAGTGCACGTCATATTGTGAATTCCGGTGGCACATTGGAACTAGTTCAAAACCTACTGAAAGAATCGAATGCCATGGTTCATGCGTATCAGCAAGTTCCGGAAGATGTAAGAAAACGCTGGAGAGCCGATTACGACAGCCGCATGGCACAGCAGCAGCCTAAACAACAAGTTGAGAAGCCTAAGTCTTGGTGGGATCGTTACCTGGATTATACGGGTAGCAGCGCGATGATAAAAAGTCAAATAGCCATGGAGCAGGCACATGCTTCTCAAAAAACAGCAAACAGCCTAGCTGAATTATACAAAGGCATAGAGCAGGCTAATAACGTAAGGTCTCAAAATCAATTAAACTCCATTGGTGAATTTTTAGATTATTGGTCATTTGGTATACCTAAAGGATTGTATCAAGCCTATATGGAGCGCGGACGTAATCAAGGTAACTCTGGTAGTGACGCTATCAATTTTGCTACATTTGGAATAACAGAGGCTATACGTGGAGCTGTGACACCTGAAGATCCTTTGTCAGCAGACCATTTGTCCAATATCATTAGTGTAGCAGGGTTCCTTGAGGGAGTCGGTTCATTTCTCAAGCCGAAAACTATACTAAATTCACCAGTTAAAGAACCGGTTCGTCCAAGTCCTAAAATCATAAATGAAAAAACAGAGGCACCCCAACTTCCAAACCTGAAGCCCAATAAAGAGATTGAGGGGGTGGGTAATTCTGCAAAGATACCTAGAACAGGACCAGAATGGGATGAGTATTTCCGTTCAAAATATGGCGATGATCATGTAGACTGGAAAACTAGTTCTGAATACAACCTATATGGTCCTAATTATATTCCTTATACACCAAAAATCAGACCGAATGCTATCACTACTAAGCCTTCATTACCTAGAGGGGGGAAACCGGAAGGAAATTATGCTGATACTAAAGGTAAAGGTAGCCGAGGATTAGAAAGACAAAATGAAGCTGCAGATGTACTCACAGAACAAGGATATCGTACGACAATGCTTGACGAACTTGATAATGGAAATGGTTATGGTATTGATCCTAAAAAAAGTCCAGATTTCATAATAGAGAGGCAAGTATTTGATTGCTACGCTCCTGATACAACTACGAGTCTACGGAACATTCTTGATACACTCAGAGAGAAAACTACAAAACAAGCTAGAAGAATAGTGTTAAATTTAAATGATTATCCTATTGAAAAAAGACGCGAGCTTATTGAAAATTTAAAAAGTCAAACACATAAGGATTTAAAACATTTAGATGAATTGCTAATCATTGAAGATCGTCAAGTAACTAGAGCGTACTGGAGGTTTGAGTAAAATGGATTATAGGTTATCTATTGGCTACAATTTGTCTAGAGAAGCCTTGGGAAAGTTGCTTTACAATATGATATGTGAAGTGTTAGTAATGGAAATAAATTTTTATGAAGTAGAAGTAAAGGATTGGTCTGATACTCGACAGGTGAGTATTAGTTGCACTTATTTTTCTATAAGCATTAATTTAGATGATGAGGATGACTATTTAGAACGTTTTCGAGAAATGAATCTCGAAGATCACGGCGTGGATACAAATGTTCTTATTAGTATTCAATTTATATCGCGTACTTTTGATATTGGATGGTTAAAGCTACTCGAAGTTATTGGAAAACTATTGCGGTTAAATGATCAAGATTTGGTTGTTGAAGATGATTCCTCATACCCACTATTAAAAAGAATTAAAGGGCGCTTATTTATCAATAATAATCTAGATGAATATCAAACCAGGTATATCACTAAAGAAAATCTAGAACTACTGAATTATCCTTATTTAGAAGAAGATTTTTTTAAAGATAGCGGATATCGAAGGTAACTTTTTTCTGTTTATTGCATAATGAAATTGAAGGTAACCTTCTTGCAGGACGTGAGCAATATTACAGTTGGCCCTATACAATTGATAACGGTGATATTGTATGTAATGCGGGGGAAAGTTATCTTTCCTAGAGGATTGCTACGTAGCATTAATGATTGTTACTGAAAGTAAGCCTAAAATACGATATTAAAGAAACAGTTCCTTTTGATTTTATGAATAGCAGTAGCATAGAGCAAGCAAATTTTAAAAAAAGTAGAGTCTAAACATATGAAATCTCATGGAAAGTTGTTTGATTTCGATTTTTTTCAAGAGTATCTTGGATCTGGGAGAATAGCTATTAAGAATGAGTAGTTCAAATGCTAAATAAAAAGATCATCTAATGGCTTATTCTAATCTGAAACGATGAGGAAGAATGAGCCTTTTTTCCACGCAAAAATAAATTTTCATCCCTCCCTATCATTAGCCTACCAAAAGAATAAATAAAAAGATTAAGATGACTTTTAATCTAACGCCTGAGAGGAAGAAATATGTGCTTAAACTGATAGTTCATGTCCTATAACTGTGCAAGGAATCGTAAAACACGCCCCTATCTTTCCCCTAAAACAATGACTTGAGATCCTTCCCTATCTGAAGGCGTTTGAATTGCAAGAGAAAATGTTCGAAGAATACAGCGCTGGTAAGGCATAGGCACCAAAGCAGATAAGTAACTAGAATAGGAGGATAATTAATTGCTTACAATAAAGGCTTTAACAAAGATATACGAGGATTGGGGTGAAGATATAGACGACTTCTATATTACTTATAGCGTAGATATCGGACCCAGTGAAATAAATGGAGCATCAGACATGTTTTCATTCGAACTAATAAGTCCTAAAAGGTTAGATAGGATGGCAGATCAAGACGATATTATTATCGGGCATGGTCATTTTATAGCAAAGGACTTTAATGAAAATATACTTGAAGCCACATTAAACCGTATCATTAATAAATGCGCAGATAATGATATGAATAAGGCATACAAAGACCTATCAGCATATTTTCGTTGGGAGATGGATGAATAATTAACAATATCCCTGGAACCAGATTTATATTTAGACAAGGCTAATTCTCTATTAGAAAAAATAAGTTGAAGATGGGGATCTGGCTGAATTGTATACACACAGTTAGCCCTATAGCAGATTTCACAAAAATATTGTCGTGATCACGATCACGGTTTAGACTGTAAATTTAAGTTAAAATACAAACAATTTTAATTTTATTTCATCTAAAACCAAAGATACCGTGATGGATCACAAAGAAAAAACAAGGAAGTGTACAAAGATGAAAAGAACTGATTTACCTCTTGTCTATTCATGTTCTGGATGTTCCTCCGCAGCACAAACCGCTAACATGATCGCTATACAAATGGATCGAGAAAAAGTTGCTGAAATGTCCTGTATTGCTGGTGTTGGTGGTGATGTCAAACCGCTTGTCAGAACAGCAAAATCGGGACGTGACATCATTGCAATTGACGGCTGTCCCTTGTCCTGTTGCAAGAGTTGCTTAGCAAGACATGAGGTTCAAGCCAAACACCATTTCTTGCTGTCTGACTTTGACGTACCCAAGATAATAGGAGAAGATCCTAACCCCGATCATTATAGGAATGCTTACACACAAATCTTGGAAAAAATTGGACAATAATTCTTAATCAAAATTAAGGTGTGGTATCAAAAGATAGCTCACCTTTATTTCAACCCCTTCAAGGTGCTGGAACAGCATACAGTAAAAGTATAGCTGGCTCTTATTATGTAACAATATCGTAAATTAGTTTTTACTGGTGGCTCCTAACACATTTTTAAGGGCCACCAGAATTTCTATTACATCATTTCAGCAAACTGTCACTTTTAACAATTTCACCAAAAAAGTGATCGCATTTATTCTCCACTAAAGCTTTTCGCCCATTCAGCAACCCTACGACTACTTTCTTCTTCTGACAAATCCTCGATCCTGGTCATAATAGACCATCTTACTCCGCAAGGATCCAATATACTTCCGAATCGATCACCTGATACAAAGTTTGTAACGGGTTCCCTTACTTTTGCTCCTCTTGTTACCGCATTTTCAATGACCTGATCAACATTCATGACGTAAATTCCGAAAGAATAACACGCATTATCTCCATCTGGCGGCAAGACCAATTGATATGTTGGGTTCGCTACTCCCAGCTGCAAAAAACCATTTCCAAAATCTAATTCCGCATGAACAATTATTTTATTGCCATTCTCATCAGGATGTTCAGTAATATCCTTAACCCTTGCATTGAAAACTGTTTTATAGAACTCTATTGCTTCCGAAGGATTCTTCACTGCAATAAAAGGGGTAATAGATGTAAAGCCGTTGGGCATCCCCTTCTTTGTATATTTACCTGACACTCCTACATATTCTCTGCTTTCAGTCATTTTAACTCCTCCTTTAAATGATCTTAACAGTTCAATTTAATGCTCATACCTTTATTGGATTGAATTCATCAGTTCATAGTAATATTTGGATGCACGAGTCTTATTTAGACTATACCAGGCTTCTAATGTTTTAGAAGAAAACACACCCAGAGCTTTCAAAACATGTACGGAGAATTCCAACGGAGCCGTTCCAGATGCAGTGATTAGTTTTCCATCCGTTACAGCAGACTCCATTTTGTAATAATTTTCGCCCGTGTAGGTGGGACAGGTCATTTTGAGGTATTCCAGATCATTGCTTGTATGCCAACGTGAATTCAGCAATCCTGCCTGGGCAAGTCCCATAGTAGCACCACAAATCGCAGCAACCCATATCCCTTCCTCTAAGCACCTCTCAGCGATTTTTAAAATCGGTTGATGAATGGTTTCTGTCCATGTATTTCCACCGGGTAAAATCAATGCATCCGTGCTTTCAATTTTGCACTCATCCAGTTTGATGTCAGGCAGGATTGTCAATCCGCCCATGGTAGTGACAGGAGTCTTTTCCATTCCCACGGTAACTATTTTGGATGGGGCCAGCCCCTTTTTATAATATCTCCCCGAGTTCAGTTCGGCAGTTAAGTAACCGATCTCCCAGTCTGCCATGGTGTCAAATACATACAGATATACCGTACTATTCATTCACAGGTTCTCCTTATTTTATAATTTATCAAGTGATACCAGCCCTCGGTAATCCGTGATTATCCTCATTATAAAAAAACTTCACTGACATCCGCTGTCAGTGAAGCTTTTAACGTTGATAATATTCCATTAAATCCGATGCAACAGCAACAAGTTTTTTCTTCAAACTCTGTGGTTCGATGACTTGAATGGATTTCCCGTAGGGTAGGAGTAAATAAGGGACATAGGTATGAAGTGATTTCTCCTCAAGCAAAAAGATGGCTTGATTGGAGGTCCGCTCTTTCAGATGATGCCCCAAAAACCAATGTAGACATAAGTCATCCAATGCCTCTGACCTGCCTTCGATCATTAAAGAAATTAAACCGTCCTTGCCCACTAAATCAGGTAACAGATTTTGCATAAAAAATTCACGAGCCGAAAAAGCCTCAGGACGCTTAAATAGGATTGGAGTACGCTTGATTTGTAAAATCCGATCTGCCCGAAAGCTACGGATCTCATTCCTTAGGTGACAAAATGCAATAGTATACCATTTGCTGTTCCAGTAAACCATTCCATAGGGATCTATCACCCTATTCTTGGGTTGTTCTTCATGACTTGTGCGATAATCCATTTCTACAGAGAATTCGTTGGCTACAGCCTGCTCCAATTCTGCCAATATCGGCTGAAGAGAAGGATCTCCCATGCGATTTATCACTTCAAACCCGGCTAAATGACGGCTAAGTATACTTTCCTGCTCTTGATTTGAATACATTTTCAATTTTGACGTCGCATTGCTTAATGCCTCACTCAAAGGGTATCCAGCTTCTTTTGCAAAAACAGCAGCATGAAGGAGTGCCTTTTTTTCTTCCATATCAAATAGCAGAGGTGCTCTGATAAAATTATTCAGCAAGCTATACCCGCCATTATGACCCGTGTCGGATATTATAGGCACTCCGCTGGCACATAGAGCATCAATATACCGATAAACTGTCCTTATATTTATTTCTAACTTTTCGGATATTTGTTTTGCCGTCATCTTTACGCCCGAATTCAGCATCCATAGAATGGCCAGCATATTATCGTTTTTTGGCATAACATGAACCCTCATCTCTCATTAAAGTTCAATCTTTTATAAATATCTCTTTGTACTCTTCTTACCACCTATTATATGCTTTTTTCCACCTTATACTTCCCTCTCATATCTTCTAATTCCAGATTTACACATAGTAAATACCACAACGATTGGGTCATTCTGTAAACTAACTCTCTCTTTTAACCGATAAATACATATGCTGGATTTATCATTAATAACATTTCTAGCTGGGAATCTCATAATAACATTTACCAATAACAACTAAACAACTATAGAAGGAGACACCTATGGAAAACATCGTGACGTACGGTCATATCGAAATCATGCCTTATGAATTCGTCCGCCTTCATGAACTTAAAATCTTAAAAACAGTCAATGACCATGCTCGAATGATCTGTACGGGTATCATCTCGGAGAAAAAGCGAGAGCTGTATGTGCGTGCTTCCGATGAAGAAACCCAGGTCAAAGCTTTTGTTACAGACCAAAATGGCAATCGGCAACCCCTTTTTCGAGGCATTGCCTTGGATGTGGAGGAAAAAGTCGTTCATGGGGTCCATTACCTGACCGTCGAAGCCATATCCCATACCTACGAGTTAGATATTAAGCGGCATCAACGCTCTTTTCAGAACCCCAAGCTCACCTATACAGGTCTGATCGAAAGTATTGTATCCGACTATTCCAAAGCAGAAGCGATGGATGTTGTGTCCCATAAGAAGCCCATCGGCACTTTTATCATGCAATATGATGAGACCGATTGGCAGTTTCTGAAACGGATGGCCTCCCACTTCTACTCTCCGCTCATTCCTGCGGTGGGCTATGGAGTGCCGAAGTTTTATTTTGGCCTGCCTATGGGACTCAGTAAAGGAGAAATTAAATCAACGAATTATAAAGTCACCAAACGGGTCGCGGATTTTCAAACAGCCTCAGAGAACCATATCCCTGGCGTACGTGATGCGGATTTTATCCAATATGAAGTCGAGACGGAGAAAATGCTGGAGCCTGGCTATGAGGTGACCTTTCAAGGTCATAAGCTGATCGTAGCTGAGGTGCTAACGGAGATGAAGGACGGAGTACTGACCCATACCGCTAAGCTGTCACCGCGAAGCGGTTTACGTCCGATTAAAGACTACAATCGCTCCATTATCGGCGCTTCCATTCAGGGCAAGGTACTGAGCGTTCGTCGGGACAAAGTCCGTGCCCAACTCGATATGGACGATCAGCAAGATCCGAACACGGATTACTGGTTTCCCTATTCTACTATTTATGCCTCAGCGGATAACACGGGCTGGTATTGCATGCCTGAAGATGGGGACAGCATCCGTATCTATTTCCCCAGTTATAAGGAAGAAGAAGGATACGCAATCAGCTCGGTTAAAAGAGAACCGCAGCCTTCCGCGGGAAAATCTTCTGCGACTTCTGGACATGCCACAGCTTCTGCTTCGTCTGCCGGATCAAATTCTTCTTCAGCCTTGTCCGCAGCAGCTCCTGCGCCAGATCGAATGGCTGATCCTGCCATTAAGACGTTGCGAACCAAATACGGCAAAGAAATCATGCTCGCCCCGGATCAAATCGTTATTTCTGGCAATGGCATGTCCATTGTCATTAACGATAAAACGGGCATTGATATTGTAAGCGGGAAAAATGTGAGCATTAGCGCGGCTTCGGATATTGTTATGAGTTCCGGTAACATCCAGCTTTCCGCCGGAAAAATTGAGCTGTCTGGTAAAGGCAACACGATCACGTTGGATGACAAAACCACCTTCTCCGGCACGGAAATTAAGATGAACTAACGGAAGGCGAGAAACTAGCAGATGGATAAACAAGCGGCATTACACCATTTTAAAGAGCATCATTTTACACCTTTGCTGGACATTCAGTTGGACAGGCTGGAAGCCATGTTTCATCGCTACCAAGCTCAACTGATCTCCGATTTCAAAGAATCGTTTAGGGATTTGTGTATACACATTCTGAGCATGCAGCAACAAGGTCAAAAAGAACCCATTGGATATATACACTACTCGTTTTTGCGCACTCAGATACTGGAACAATCCTACCTATATATGGTCGAGGCTTATTCAGCAGAATGGTACGAAGATGATTCCGATTGCAAATTAACCTATGACGCATCATGGGCCTATGCACCGATGAGTACCATGTTGGAAACCTTGGAGCAGGAACGAAAAATATATATGGGGACGATCACTTCTGTAGACGTTGAACGACTGATGCTGGAATCTGCTCCTTTTTTCCACCAGTTTGTAAACTCCCTCCTGCGCTTAGGAATGGCAGAAGTGGTTCAAATGCCTGAGTATCTCGCCATTCATAAAGCTGATCGTTTAGCCATCCGAACAGGTGAATACAAGGATATCAGCGAGAATCTATATGTCGAAGATCGGGAAGCGCTTCTTGCAGAGGATGTGAAAGAACAGTTACTGCAATCCAGTGAAGATGAGCCTTATGTTTACGAAAACCTAAAGCGGCTATCTCTTCCCCAACTCCACCTGATCCAAAAGGATTTGCGCTATAACGATTTTAGCCACAGTGGCTTACGGGAAAGCCAGTTTCACAGCTGCATATTGATCGGAAGCATGTGGCAACGAGCGAATCTGGAAGGAGGCAGTTTTCAGGGATGCCTTCTGACCGACGCGGATTTTAGATATAGCGATTTGAGAGGTGCTAACTTCAAGAGTGCCAGCGGACAGCCGTATCGGGAACATGGAGTTCGGGTGCCGGGGCTATGTGGACTTCATTTTGAAAACGCCAACCTGGATGGGGCTGATTTTACGGATGTACATTCGTTTGAACATGCGTATTTTGAGGGGGCTTCGACGCAAGGAACCCTTGTCCCACGAAAGTACCAACAGCATTGGAAACTGAACGAAGCACAGCGTCAATCTATTGTGTGGACGGAATAAGGAGAAATGTGTATGCGCCATTATTATGTGCTGGTCGATGATCATCGTATTTCCCAAAACATTGAACCGATGAATTTGGACCTTTTTAAAACGCCATTTGTTGGCATGCCTCCGGCTCAGGTTTTAGATGTTCATGCGACAGAAGAAGCCGAGTATACGGACTGGCTACCGTTTTCAACCTCGCAACCACTATTTTCCGATCCTATGAAACGGATTCTAGAACTATACAATACACAAGCCCGTTTTAAGCAGGTGTATATCGTGAACCGTGAACCTAGCCGTCAGGAATTATATTGGATTTCATCCGTTCCCTCTGTGGATGGTATTTCGGAGCAGACTGAATTTTATCCGCATGATCAAACCCTAAAACGCCTTGTGCTGGATAGTCAAAAGGTGAATGGACACCATTTTTTTCGACTCTCCAACGTGAGGGAACCTTATTTTATCATTAGCTTGGAGGCTGCTGAAAGCTTGCTGCGGCGGAGTTTGAGTGGTTTTCGGCTACAAAAGTTAGAACTCTTATAAGGAGGTTCAACCTTGACGGAGCATTGGGATGAATTTTTTTTGAAACTGCATCATCAACAAATATTGAAAGAGCAATTAAGTACAGCAGAAAACGATGAAAGCTGGATGATGGTATCTATTGAAGAAGCGATAAAGGGAATTTCGAAAGGTTCACTAACGCTAGCAGATGAACAGGAAATCCGGTTTCAACCCCTTCCTGTCTTTGAAAATCAACTCACCATTTCCCTGCCTGACTCTCTTATTCCAGAAGTTCGGGCGGGACAGACGGTAGATCCGTCGAAAAGTTTCGTTGTTCAGGACAAGCTGGGTGGAATCTTGTTCGGTCTGCACCAAAGCAGGCAAGAACTGGACCCCACGCAAATAGAAATCTATCAACAACAGATGATTGAGCAAACGAGTCGCGCACAACCAAGTATGAAGCTCGTGGATGAAAAGGCTCTTTCTATTCAAGATACCATCATTGGCTGTTATGAAGCTATTTTTCTAGTTTCCCCCTCTCCCTACTATCAGATTGTCTTTGTGCGTTCCTGGCGCGGCAAAGCTGTGATCGGGAGTTGCCAATTTAAACTGGAGGATGCTCCCTTCTGGGTCCCGTTAACCTATGCCATGCTGCACACTGCGACATGGTCGGAGCTTTCTTGATTCTATACCTTTTATTCAAGGAGGTACTTATATGTTTTTACCTTTACTTATTAAAGCTCTGGCCCAAGGTGCGCTCAGTGGAGAACATTCTTATGTGGTGAGAGGAGCCAAGTTACAGTGCAGCCAAGGTACAGACCCTGGTGTGCTCAATATGATGTACAGCCACGGTGTCTTCATTAAAGATAAGCCCGTTCTGAACGTGGACGATGCCATTTGTGGAGCCAATATTAGCAAAATCAATGCTTTTGGTCTGTGTAAATTGAAGCATGGTCTTCCTTGTGAACCGGAGATTGCTTTTGGGTCCAAGTGGACCGGTGGGAAAGAAGACGTATTGATTGAGGGAGCACCCGCCCTACTCAACAATTCGACCTTAATGTGTAGCTGTCAAGGTGTACAAGAGGCGATATCTTCCTTTTTTGGTGCAGACAGCGCGGGATCGGGTGGTGGAGGCATCATCTCTATTACAGATGACGGACAAGATGGCTGATTTTATCAAGCAAGGAGAGTAAGGTATGAACATCGTAGCGCAAGATCGTTTTACCTATCAGCACTTACATGTCACTTGGCCCTATGGCAAGCTGCGTCTTCGTCACGTCCATATGAGTCACGAGCTCGGAGAGCATGCTAGACTGTTCATCACGGGCAGCTTAGAAGCCGATCAGGCAGATACAATCATTACCAAAGCAAGCAGTGACGACAAAGTCGAACTTTGGTATTCCGATGCCAAAGACCAGAAGCATCCCTTATTCATGGGGCAACTGTACTGCGTAGATGTACAGCACATCCATCAAGAGGTCGTGGTAACTCTCGACGTCATTTCTCATAGTTTTAAACTGGATACGCAGCTCAAAAACCGTTCCTTTCAACACATTCATCAAACGTATGTGGAGATTGTAGATGCGGTGCTGGCCGATTACAAAGGCTCGGATAAGATTGATGAAGCTTTTGAGAAAAAAGAAACAGGTCAATTCATCATGCAGTATCAGGAGACGGATTGGACTTTTTTAAAACGGCTGGCTTCGCATGTGGGAGCCTTACTCGTTCCGAATATCGTTTCACACCATGCGCAAATTTGGATCGGTATTCCACAGGGCAGGCAGCATATTCAATTGAAAGAGGTTCCTTTTACATTGCAGCGCAAGATTGCTCCCTATCTGGATCAAGAGGCGAACGGCTGGAAATCTGCCACGATTGGAGATTACACCCGGTATATCTTTGAGTGGGATCAAATGCTGCAACTGGGAGATGAAGTCGAGCGCAATCACGAAACCTATGTCATCACCAAACGTGAAGGTCAGTTGATTCGTGGCTTGATGACCTGGTCGTACGAATGTGCCCTGTCGGCGGGCTTGAAGGTGCCTAAAATATACAATCGAACCATCATTGGTGCCGCTATTGAAGGAAAAATACTGGAGGTCAGCCGGAATCAGGTTCGACTACATTTGGATATGGATAATCAGCAGAATCCCAAGGATGCCCAGTGGTTCCCCTACTCTGCCGAAGGGAATCAGGTGTGGTATCTGATGCCGGAAAAAGGGGCGCAGGTGAAGCTGTATTTTCCAAGCGCAGACGAAGACGATGCGATGGTCATACAATCGGTACGAACGAAACCATCGAGCGTTGCTGTCCCTCCATCTCACGCAGCCCAAGATGCCGTGGTCGAATCGTCTGCGGACCGCCACCAGCGTAAAACAGCCGATCCCGGGGTCAAATCCTTTGCAAATCCACAGGGAAAAGAAATTTCTCTAGGGAACTCTGAACTGTCGATGAGTGCGCAGGAAGGGTCACTGTACATCTCCATGAATACCCATAACGGTGTCAGCCTGAACAGCACCCAACGTATACAAATTCAAGCCACTGGCAGCCTTAATCTGTCAGCAGGAAGCATCCTGCTGCAAGGAACCAACGGCTTACACTTGAATACAACAACTGATACGTTGGATCTGGAGAAGGAAGTTAACAGCGTAAGTTCGGAAATCCAGCTTAAAGCTTCCCTCCATCAATACTACCCAGAACCGATTTTGTCTGACTTTGAGAAGCAAGTCGCTGAAAACGGAATCCAAAGTGTGCTCGGAGCACGCGTTAAGGAAAACGTAGGCGCCACGCTCAAGGGAGAATGGGATGCGGGTATAGAGTTTTTAGGCGGTGTATGGGACTCAGTTGTCGACATAGCGGATATGGGGACCATGGTAATGACTCCTTTCGTTATGCCGGGAAATTACACTGGTAAAGGTTTTCTGGAACGCAATGAGACGCTCGAAGGTATTAAGGGCGGTGCAAAGTTTGGCTGGAACTATATTGCCGATTCATTCCAAGGAAAAAAAACAAAGAAGGATGTGGTTCACGACCTTGAAACCGTGTGGGACGGCATAAAAAGCATACCCGATCCGATTGAGCGAAAACTGAATAATTTCTTCCCTAATCCATTGACCGATACCAAACAGGAAAGTTACGATGCAGGATATGACAGTATCAAGGCCGTTGAACGTGTAGCAGACATTTATGCATCTGTCAAAGGCGGCGCAAAGTTAGTTAGAAATCTGGGAAAGTTGGGCAAAGAAGAAGCCTCCTTATCTAAGGGGCTCAAGGAAGCTGAAGAAAAGAAAACCGGTAAAGGAGGAACACCGGGGTTATTCGGAGATTCAGCAAAGGCCGACTCTGCTCTAGCCAAGATTAGAGATGGAAAATTCAAAACGAATGCCATCCGTTTTCCAACCAATTTCGAATCCTTAGGGAGTTACTTGCAAAGTGTAGCTAGAAAGATGAATATCCGTATAACTAAAAGGTTACCCATTTTCGAAACTGCTGGAGGTCATTATCGGTTTCATGATCCTGGTCCTGACGTCCCACATTCTAAAGGTTCAGGTGTAAAAATTTCGCCTGAGAGACAAAAACAGATTGATGCGTTAGAATCAGGAGAGTATACGGGTAAGAGCACTAAGGGGCCCGAGAAAGAGCCTAATGTAAGCTACGGAAAAGTATATCCAACAAGAACAATTGATTTAAAAACAGAAGGTCATATTATCGATAGAGTAAGAGATTTAAGAACTAGACTCTCAAATAGATTAAAAAAAGATGGAAATTTTGCATACTCTGAAGTGGACATACCAGGAATAGATAAAAAAGAATTTTATGCACACAGTGGCTTAAATGGAGATAATAAAGCGAAAGACTATGCAGATTTCTCATTAAAGCCAACAAAAAAACCTAAATATGAGGCAACCAAAGCACCCGATAAAAGTGGACGTATTTATAAAAGAGACATGGACACCGAGTATAAAATATTAAATGATCTAGCAGCAAGATTAGATAAACTAAAAGACTCTTCAAATGTTCGCGGGAAAATAAAAATGTTCACTGAAAAAGATACATGTGGTAGTTGTAGTAGAATTATTAATCAATTCCATAAAGATTACCCTGGTATTAATATTGAAATAATCCACAACAATGATGATATGATTATCCCATAAAAATAGAAAGGTGATAGATTAACATGAAAAGAAACTATGAAGCGTTATTTGGTGCCTTTTATGAGAAATACTTTGATTTCAAAATTGAAAAAATGAGTGATGCTGAGGCCGTTGCAAGAACATCTGGAGAATTTGAAGGTATTTTAAACAAAGGCGAAATGGAGAGAGCTGTAGTATACATTGCTGAAGGAAAGATTTATTTAACGCATTCGAAAATATTTTTCAAAGCAAAAGAAAGATTAGTAGAGGTTTTAAATTCTTTAGACCTAGAAAAGTTGAAATTAGAGATAACCTCAGATGAATATGAAGATTTATTAGAACGTAGGGATATGGTCTTAGATGAAATTGATAATAAGCAGATCGATTATGATCCATTTACGAGATGGTATTATCATGATATGGAAAAGGAAGTAAGACACTTCTTTGGTAGCATCATTACTGAGACTCAAGATAACCATGAAATTGTTGAGAAAATAATCGAACGATTCGAAAATGATTGTGATAACACCCTTAGTGAAAATATTATAATTAAAACTACATTAGCAGAATTACTAATTAGGAATAATATTAAGGTAGATGAAGATCTTCGTAACATAAAAGGTGAGCTAGAACAGTTTAATATGGAAGATATAGGACAACAATTATCAGAAGACGAGAAAATAGATTTAACTTTACGCATTAAAGAAATATTAAGTAAATTAAGTGGGATTTAGTATAAGTGACAGCGGCCAGTCGTCGGAAATAAACCGGAGACTGGCTTTTTTTATTTTATACGAGTTGGGTTATAGTATGTAACATAGTCTCGAAGGTCTCAGATTTTAGCAACAATTCAATGAAGGTGTTATCAGTGGGTCTTTTCTTTTCGAACATATCTATGATTATCATTATAAATATTTTTAAGTTGTTTAACAGTGAGTA
Organism: Paenibacillus sp. FSL L8-0158; assembly: GCF_038592965.1. Classification (GTDB taxonomy): domain Bacteria; phylum Bacillota; class Bacilli; order Paenibacillales; family Paenibacillaceae; genus Paenibacillus; species Paenibacillus polymyxa_D. The sequence goes on from NZ_CP151949.1 coordinate 4,198,019, forward strand.
CCTACTTCGAAATAATTCTGTTTTAGCTTGTATACATGTTTTAAATATCCATGCAAGTTTCCAATTCAATTTAAAATCTGACTTTTCTATTAAATGCAATCCCTCGATATCCAAATCTACATCCGGTATGGTGCTTCGTAGCACAGCTATAAATAATATGAACTTAATTATTTAGATTCGGGAGTGAATTATTTAGAGAAATCATTATTAAATATATATTAAATTCATTTACTCTTTTATTTAAGATAGGTCACTCTAAAATTTTGAAAGTCCATTCCAATTTGAATCATAAGAGGAATGGACTTTTTTTCAATTTAAAGAAGAAAAAAAATAGCAGTCCCACCAATCTCCCTGCACCAAAAACAATAACTTGCCATCCCCCTATCAGGGTTACCAACCACATCATAACCTCTGATCCATTCACACAATTGGTCGGTAAATAAATATCAACACGTTCGTTTGCTTTCCATTTAATTTCTGAAAAGACTTTAAATTATGGAGTTACTTCATTAAGTATTCCCTTCACCTCAAACCTAGACTCGCACAAAAATGCACCTCCCTAGCATTCATCGGACAAACCAAAAGGTTTGTTCCCATGTCTATACTAGGGGGTGCTCTTCTAACCTGGGGAATTTGTTTTACCCCTTAACCGACCCGGCTGCGATTCCTTCCACAATCCGGTCACTCATGATGAGGAACACGAGCAAAATGGGCAAAATGCTGATCATCAGCGTAGCTCCGATAGCTCCCCAGTCGGTCGTATATTGTCCGATAAAGTTCTGAACTCCGACGGTCAGTGTTTTGTTTTCGTCCGAGCTGATGAACGTATTGACGAAAATAAACTCATTCCAGTTATAGATCATATTAATAATAGATGTCGTTGCCATGACCGGGGTTGTCATGGGCAGTACGATCCGAAAGAACATCCGGTTGACGGAGCAACCGTCCATAACAGCCGCTTCTTCCACTTCACGGGGCAAGGCGTAATAGAACCCTAGCAAGATCATCATCGTTGTCGGCAGATTAAAAGCAACATACGACAGGATGATGGAGAGTGAAGTGTCTGTTAAATGCAGTTTGAGAAACATACTGAACAACGGAATCAAGGTGGAATGGACTGGAATCATCAGTCCGACCATAAATAGTCCGAGAACCAGCTGGCTTCCTTTCCACCGCATACGTGTAATGGCAAACGTTACAAAGCTGGCGAGCAGCACCGTCAACGCCACGGATATGACCGTAATCCACACACTATTGAAAAAGTACCGCCCGATATTGCCGCTAGTCCACACATTCATATAATTCTCCCAATGCGGCTGGGACGGGAGTGCAAACGGCGGAAGGTTAAACACTTCCTGATTATTTTTAAGCGAGAACAGCATCAGCCACACCAGCGGTAAAAGCTGCGTCACCGCTAAGATGATTAAAATGATATACAAAGCGGCATAACCGACCCGAGTTAACATTTTGCCGCGGGTAGCGACTCCAAGCGGATAGTTGGCGGCTGCCTGGGTTTTCATATCCGTTCCTCCCTCTTCCTGTCCTTTGTTACCCTCATCTATTTGCATGACCGTATTATGAATACTGGATGGTGTCACTCGAAGCCGTAACCTTGCGGATCAACCACGTAGCGATCAGACAGATGAGCAGCAAGGCGAAGGCTGTAGCACTGCCGTATCCAAAATCAAAGCTGCGGAATGCCTGGTGGTACATGTAAGAGGCCATCACTTCACTGGCTCCATTCGGTCCACCGTCCGTCATGACGTAGATGAGGTCAAAATATTTGAGCGAGCCGACAATGGACAATATGATCGTAACGTTAATCACCTCGCGCAGCAGGGGCAATTTGATACGTGTCGCAATCTGCCAGGCACTGGCGCCGTCGATCCGGGCAGCCTCCATCAGCGTTTCGGGAATATTTTTCAGCCCGGCATAATAGATCAGGATATAAAAACCTGCATATTGCCAAATAATCGGGATGAACAAGGCAAGCAGCACCAGAGACGGATTAGCTAACCATTCAGGCGGGTTGTGAACTCCGACCGACGTCAGTAAGGAATTGAGCACTCCGTTCGTTGGATGATATATTTTGAGCCACAGCTGTGCGATCGCTACAGAAGACAGCAGCATGGGAATCAGGTAAATTTTCCGTAGCAGATTCGCTCCCCTGATTTTCCCTGACAAAATCATCGCAATGACCAGATAACCGATCAGACTGATGCCTGAAAACAAGGCCAGCAGCAGCGAATGCCAGGCACTTTGCCAGAACAATTTGTCTGTGAACAAATGTTGATAATTGTCCAGCCCCACAAAAGTCATAGAACCGATTCCATTCCACTGATTCAGGCCGTAATAGCCGGTCAGTACGATGGGCACATATATCACGGCGAATAACAGCAGCAGAGAAGGCAATACATATAGAGCAATGACAAGCTTATTGGACATGACCTTTTCCACGGTCGGACCTCCTTAGGTGGTCAATTTCAATTTCCTTTCTCGATGGCAGCCTTGTGTTGGTCGGCAAATTGTTGCGGTGTCACCGCTTTACCAAACAACGCCTGAATCATATTCAAATGTACCTGTGCTGCATTCGGCTTCATCTGTACATCGGCGAACAATGTAATGCTGCTGGCTTGATTCAGTCCGTTCAGCAAATCGACATACAGCTTGGGCAATTTTTCTTTGGAGGTGTCCACTTTCGTCGCCGGAATAACGCCTGCCTGTGTGACCGATTGCTCTCCCCATTTGACTACGAAGTATTCAACGAACGCTTTGGCCTCTTCTTTCACCTTGGAATTTTCCGAAACGAACAAGCCCACTCCCGGGCCTCCTACCCAACTGTTCTCGTTGCCCTTGCCGCCTGCAACCATCGGGAATTTAAAGAAGCCAATTTGATCTTTAAATGCTTGCGGGATTGCGGGATTGGTTGTAAAATTCGGCAATTCCCAAGTAGCCATCAAATACATAGCTGCCTTATTGTTCATAAACTCGGATTTTCCCTCATCATTGGACAAGCCGTTAAATCCTTTGTTAAAGGCATTCATATCCACAAGCGTCTGGACTTCGGAGGCCGCCTGAATTAAACCAGGGTCATCGAACGATCCTGAGCCGTCAATCGCTTTTTTCAGCGTTTCGTTACCTGCTATACGGTCCGCCAGATACATGTACCAGAGCGAACCAGTCCAGCGGTCTTTATTGCCCAATGCAATCGGTGCAACTCCGTGATCCGTAAGTGTTTTCACAACCTGCTTAAACTCGTCAAATGTCGTAGGGACCTTTAAGTTGTATTTTTGGAATATGGCTTTGTTGTAATAAATAGGTGTAATATTCAATTCAATCGGAAGCGCATACGTTTTGCCATTCAGCGCATAAGCTTCAGTCGTTCCCGGTACGAATTTGTCCTTCAGCTTGGAACCATTCAACAGGTCATCCATCGGTGTAAATAATCCACCTTTAACGTAAGGCTCCATAAAGCCCGCTGCCCAGGTAATGCCGATATCCGGCAATTCATTGGAAGCTGACAGCACTTTGAGTTTGTTTTTATATTGTTCATTTTCCAGCACTTCCTGCTGAATGACGACATTCGGATGATCCTTTTGGTATTGATCTATAATCTGAGTCACAAGCTTGCTCTGCTGTGCCGAGCTTCCCTCTGGCCACAGGTGCATCATTTTGAGTGTAACCTTTCCCCCGTCTCCACTGGAACCGCCTTGGCCATCTTTACCAACACCGCAACCGGATAGCACCAGCATGAATGACAGCAGCAGGGTCAACCCAGCAAACCATTTTTGATGTGAGCGCTTACGTAAACCATTCTCGTTGGACATCGTTAGACCTCCGTTTGTTGTAATTATATTTTTTGTAACCGTTATCATGTGTAAGTTTAGCACTCCATTCCTGCTTTCAACAGGGTACGCTCATTGGGTATAATTCCACTTTTATTGGGTTTGATCTGCCTACTGTCAGTCGATATTCTCCGGCCCTGTACGCATCTGCTGCCTATAGCGGCTGGGACTTATCCCCTCGGTCGCTTTGAATACTTTAATAAAGTATTTATCTGTTCGGTAGCCTGATCGTTCGCCGATTTGGGCAATCGTCAATTGGGTATGCAGCAGCAGCTCCTTGGCCCGTTGAATTCGCAGCCGATGCAGATATTCGCTGAAGGACAAACCACTTTGCTCCTTGAATAAAACACTAAAATAGCTCGCATTCAGGTGTGAATGCGCGGCAGTCTGCGCCATCGTAATGGATTCGTGAAGATGCTCCGCCATATAGGTGAAGGCACGTCGTACCGGATCACTAAGGGTAGCCGCCTGGAGATCAAGCTCTAGCAGAACAGGGTCAGCCAGCTTGTCCAGCTTCTCGTACCGCTGCCGCTCCTCTTCCAGCCGAAGCGCTTCATTGACCGCATTCAGCAGCTCCTGTTTATCAATCGGTTTGAGCAAATAATTGACGGCTCCCAGACGAAGAGCCTGCTGGACATAATCAAACTCCGCATAGCCTGAGATGACAATGGTCGCTGGTCGTCGTGAATCCCGTTCCAGAGAGCGGATTAAATCCAGCCCACTGAATTCCGGCAACCGGACATCCGTAATCAACAGATGAACCGTCTCTGCACGCAGTATATTTAGTGCTTCCAAACCATTACCGAATGTCACAATCCGGTATTTCCCGGCTGCCCATTGCTCCAGTGTCTGGTGTATCCCCTGACGTGTTCGCTGTTCATCGTCTACAATGACAATGGTTTTGGATGAAACACTCATTGCTACCGCCCTCCATATTCATCAGGAATTTCAAAAGTGACCATTGTTCCTTCCTGCTCAGCACTCTGTATCAGCACACCGTCCGTTGGATAAGATTCGTTGTCATAATAGAGAGCGAGCCTGCGCTGCACATTAACTAGTCCCATACCGGTTCCCTTGCTCTGGCAGGCTGCTCCCCCCATCAACGCCGTACGTACAGCTGCAAGTTCTTCCATTGTCATACCAGGCCCGTTATCTATGACCGCGATCTTGGTCCACCCCGGTCTGGTCGAAGGAGTGACACTGATTTCAACACGGCCGTTGCCGATGCGATTTTCGACTCCATGCAAAATGGCATTCTCTAGAATAGGCTGGATTAGCAGTTTAGGAAGCGGAATTCTGGCTGCCTCCGAAGGCATATGAATTTGCCAGTTCAAACGTTCACCCAGACGCATCTCCATCAGTTCCAGATAACGACGGATTTGCGCCATTTCTTCCCCGAGTGTCACCCAAGAGTCATGGTGAGCCGGTTCGATAACATAACGAAACAGCCGCGACATGGATACCATCAGCCCGGCAAGCTCCTCCTCTCCCTTCTCCTGTAGTGACCAGTTGAAAGCATCCAGCGTATTAAAAAGAAAATGCGGATTGATCTGCGCCTGCAGAGCTTTAAGTTCGGTTTGGCTCTGTAAAACCTCCTTCTCGCAAATAACACGGATCAATTCATTGATATCGACAATCATTGTGTTGTACTCTGCGTTCAATTCTCGCAGCTCGACGGCTGCTGCCGGTTCTGGATTCAGGGCCAATGCCCCTTCCCGTGAACGACGCATCGCCTGAATCAAGTGACCTATCGGTCTTGTAATCAACGTAGACAACATAAAGGACATAAAGAGGAATAGCACGGCACCAAGAGACGCGGAAATGATAAGCGTAGTCCGTAAAACCGTTATTCCGTCTGTGACGACGCTAACCGGAATCAGGATCAGCAGCGACCAGCCCGTCCGCTCGGACTGCTGAACCGCCTTCACATATTCCCGTTCCCCAATATGAACCGTCTGTGTCTTGCTGTGCAGTACACCTGACAAATCCGCCTGGTTCATTAGTTCACCGGACAACAGCTGGCCTTGACGATCTACAAGCAGCATAGTTTCATCCGCTTCTTCATTGACCGCTGACCTACCATTCAGTTCAAAATAACTTCGCTCCATACGGGTAATCAAGTACCCGCCACGTGAGAACCAGCGATCCACCAGGCTCACCTGCCGAATTGCCAGCAGTGACCGAGGGTCTTCGGGATCAATACCGATCCAGACCAGTCTTCCTTTCATCTGATTCGCTTCACGAATGTCTGCCTGTCCGATACGTTCCTCCAGACTACCCTCTCTAATCGGAAACAACATCTTCCCTTCGGCGGTATACAGTTCCAGCGAGCCGACACTCGGCATATATGCCTGATAGCTATGCATCACTTGCAGTAGGGATTGACGCTGTCCAAAATTCACCTTGCTCCCGTTGCGCTCCTCCAACAAAATATGCTGAACAGACGGGTGATTCGCAACCTGTTCCGTCAAGCTGTCCATCTGGCCGATTAATGCATCCAGCCTACCGCTTGCTTGTACCGCGGTCTGACCAATATGTCGCTCGGCACTGTCTTTTAACAAGTGAGACACATTGAGATAAATGAACGCCCCCGCCACACTCATCATAATGAGCATTACCAGTATAAATCCGATAAAAATCTGATTACGTAATGTGTTTAATGGTTGAAACCTTGACCTTGAACGCATATGCCTTCTCCCCCTGAATCATCGCAGAAAAGTTGATAATGATAACGCTTTCTATTTTTCCATTCTAGCGCATCGTTCCACTTTGTTGGCATATTTTTAATTGAGATTAATTAAAAAAGATGACCCCCGACAAATGCAGGAGCCATCTAACAGCTAGTTAAACCGAAACTTTTTTTAAGTGCCCAAACAAAGGTATCGTTCAGGTTGCAAAGTTAGTATATTACATGGGTATCGATATCCTATTGGAGTGCAGCCAAAATGCGGTCGCACAACTCCATCGTTTTCACGTTGTCTCGTCCACTTGAATCAGGCGTACGTCCTTCTTGGCAGCAGTTCATGAAATGTGCGATTTCACCGACAAAACCGCGCAAGTACAAATCACGGTATCCGCCCGACATCGCGGAAGCTGATGGTGTCAGAACCGTATCATTTTCCGCAAGGGATTTCCAAGGAAGCTCTGTATGACTCTCCGACTTGTGAATGATCAGTGTATTCACCTCATCCGCGTTTGCAAAACCGTGATCAAAGGTTACCGTAATACCTTCACTCTCGCGTGTCCATGCTGTCATACCTGCGAAGTATAGGCTGCCCACTACACCATTTTCAAATTTCAGGGCAATCGTATGGGAAATATACTCGCCGTTATCGTTCGCAAATCCGGTAACCTGTACCACTTCCCCGAACAAATAACGTACCAGGTCGACCATATGAACCGCCGCTAGCTTTATGAAATCTTCGCCAGTTTTACAAAACTGGGTACTGTCCACGAGAAATTTTGCCTGAAATGAGCGTGCGGCTCCAAGCGAGCCACTCTCAATCCATTCTTTTAACTTTATGTATACAGGTGCGTAGCGCTTCATGAAACCGACCATCAGCACGACACCCGCTGCCTCTGCCGCATCTGCAATTTGGGCCGCTTCCTCGGCATTCCAGCCCAGCGGCTTGTCTACAAAAACATGTTTTCCGGCCCTAATGCAGTCCAGTACAAGCGAAGGATGATCTGCCGCTTGTGCAATCACGACAACTCCATCACAGTCTTCCTGCTCCAGCATAGCCTTGTAATTGTCATAAGGTGTGCCACTGCTTCCAAACCGCTGAAGTGCTGTCTTCGATCTGCTTAGATCTCTAGTCGCAATCGCCTGAATTTCAGCACCTGCCCCAATAACAGCAGGATATATATTCGTTGAAGCGTGAAAGCCAGCCCCGATAAAACACAGCTTCGCCTTGCTCATGTTAGTCCCTCCCATGTACACACTAAAATAATCCGATCCCATCGTACCATATTGCCGAAGTATATATACAGTGCCATAAAGACAAAGAACATGATTCTTAAGGACAACAAGATAAAAAAACCTTAACAAAGATAATCCCTTATCCTTGTTAAGGCTCTGTCTGTATCACCAGCAACAATCCTTAAAATACATTCAATTACAGGGTTCAGAAATTACCTTGTGGATAACGAAGCCCATTTTTGCTCCAGCCACTGATCAAATTCAGCACCCTTGTCGCCTTCATAGATGTCATAAATATCGACTCTCATCTTGTGCAACTTCTCGCGAAAATCGTTATAGGTATGGTCGGCTGGCAAGCTTTTTTTAATCCGCACCAAAATCTTCGTCAGACCCTTAACAAGCTCACCCTCTTTGCGCACAGGCGGCTGTACATTCTCGCCCCATTCCTGAAGTCTGCGATAAGCGGCTTCCTGAACGGCATATACCGTATCATTATTCAAACGGTGTGTCAGCAAGTCAATCGTCTGCTGGTTCTTCCATGCACCCAGATCATTTACCGCAGCTAGGCGTGTTTTCCAATCGGAGGTTCGGTTTGCAGCTACTTTGAGCTGCTCATATACTTCTGCAAATTCCTGCTGAGTTTCGTTGTTTTCCAAAATTGTCTCATCCTTTTCTAAAAATCACTATATTACTGTTCATCACGATTGCCGTTTGTTAAATATAACATACTTGCCGGTCTTCTTCTAAAAAAAGATAAAAATGAAATGATCGGACGTTATAGGAAATCTGCACGTGCTGGTGTAAATGCATCTAGCAGAATACCGCCATCCTCCAGTGGGATACAGCCATGAAGAGTATCGGATGGAAAATGGATGCTGTCTCCTTCTTTGACGGTCTGGACTTCCTTTGTTTCGCCATCATCAATCATGAACTTAAAACTTCCCTTTATTACATAAGTGACTTGTTCATGGACATGCTTATGCAACAGGATTTCTCCTGTTTGGGCTTTGGCAAACATCACTTTGACATACATAAGCTGGTCGCTGTGGGCCAGCACTTTCCGGGTGGTATTACTGTCAACAATATCAATTTGAATATCTTGGTCGTTAAAAAACATGGATCATTCCTCCTCTTTTAAAACAAAAATTATTTAGATGAGTTATTTTTAAAAAAATTCATAAATCGATTTAGTTTAAAACCAACGGAAAATAAGCCAGAGTACTCCAGAAAGGGTAGTAAAGTCGGGATCGGCGAACGTTACCCCTTCGGCACCCAAAAAAGAAAAGAGCGGCAAGGTGAGAGCCGGCAGCAGACAGAGCAAGAATCCATTAAGACAACTGGAAATAACAGCTCCTCTAAAACCACCGCTGGAATTGCCGAATATCGCGGCTGCACCACCAGCGAGGAAGCAGGCCATGATCCCTGGCACAATGACAGGCAATCCAACAAACGGGAAAAGAAAGACGCAGGCAACGCCTGTGAAGAAGCTGACTAAGAAGCCTACCAACGCGGAATTAGGTGATTTGTCGAACAGTACCAGAACATCCACACCAGGGATGGCTCCAGGTGCGAACACTTGGGAGAAACCTTTGAAAGCGGGTACAATTTCAGTTGTGAACAGCTTAACACCCGCTTTTGCGATATACAAGCCGGCAGCAAAAATAGCTGACTGTTCGAGGATAAAGACGATATATTCTTTGCCATCCGATAATTTGCTGACATAATCAGAACCAGCAACCAGTCCTGATACCAGCAAAAGCACAAGCATCGTCAAGGTCGTTGCAACATTGGGGTCGCGCAAAAAACTGATGCGATCATTAATTTTTACATTTTCGGTGTCATTTTCACGGTTGCCAAAAACTTTCCCTAGATAGGTACCTAGAATGTAAGAGGTCATGGAAGCATGAGCAATCGTATAATCATCCGATTTGATAATGTTTTTGCTGGCATTTCGGAGTAGGTAAGGAAACACCGCCATATAGCTCCCAATGACCAAAGAACCGACGATGATCGTAGTCAGCGAACTGAGACCCAGACCTTTCATAACGGCCGTAGCGGCAAAGCTCATGAACAAAATCAAGTGAAGAGACAAATAAATATACTTGAACTTGGTCAGGCGTGCAAGCACGATGTTAAGGATCATGGAAAAGAGCAGAATGAGCGCAGCATCCGCCCCGATCTGATCAATGGTCAGTGCCATAATGGCTTCATTGCTTGGTACGACACCTTTAAGGTTGAACGCATAAGAAAAAATTTGGCTGAAATTAGTGAGAACTCCACCTAAAATGCCGCCGCCGACCTTAATCATGGTGAAGCCCATAAAAGAAAGGGTAGTTCCCGTGATGATCTCGGATACTTTCTTCCTCTGGAATATAAGGCCGAGTAATGTCACAATCGCGATAATGATGGATGGCTCCCTGATAATGCTCATAAACATTTCCATAGTGATCTCCGACTTTCTTTTATTTATTTTTCATTCTTACTAAATCGATTTAGTAATACTTGAAAAAAATTTCCCTCTCGGGAATGTAAAAAGAAGCAGAATCAGTTTTTTGTGAATTAAATCACAACTCACTCCATACATTATTCGTTTAAATTTCATTCCTCCCCTCTCTTCAATCGCAACATCACTAAAAATCAGGACACACATAAATGAAAGGGTATTCATGACTCGAATCATAAGATCATTATAGCGCTTTATTTTCTTTTTACAATAGAATCCATAAAAACGTTTTCAAAAAGATGAAAAGGACTTATTCAATCATTCAGTTCAGTTTTTGGACAGATTCTCTGTGGTTAATGACCGGATTCATTCGGATGATTTCTGACAACTCCTTATAATCCTGTTCTTTTTGATCAATTTTCTCCAGCAGTAGCCTGGCACTTCTTTTCCCCATTTCAAAACTCGGCTGGGAAACGGTTGTGATCGGCGGATTATAAAAAGACGCAAAGGATACATCATCTATGCCAATCAAGGAAAAGTCATTAGGTATGGATAGATGATTATTTTTGGCAAAGATCAGCACCTGCTCCAAAATCATGTCATTCGTAGCAATGATTGCGGTGGGCGGGTTCTCCATGTGGAATAGTTGTCCAATCAGATTAGGCATTTCATCCAACCTGCCGCTTTTGATATATTTTTCATTCACTGGGATGTTATGTTTACCCAACGTATTTCGGTAACCTGACAGCCGCTCACTTCGTGTGGTGATCGCTTTTTTGCCTAAGGGGAACGTGATAATGCCAATGTTGTTATGACCGTACTCAATGAGTGCTTCAACCGCAAGCTCGCTGGCCTTTTCATTATTCAGCAGCACTGTGTCTACGCTGATTTCATCGATTTTTCGGTCCACAAACACGAAGGGATAGCCATTTTTGACAAGGGAAACATATAATTTCTTGTTCTCTTCCGTCGGGAAAATGATAAGTCCATCCACTTGCCGAGCAATCATTGACTGGACATACTTTTTCTCTTTGAGCGAATCATCATCGGTATTGCAGACAATGACCTGGACATTTTCCAGTTGGCATTCATCTTCAATGGCACGCACAACTTCTGTTGTAAATCTCGATAAAATGGTTGAAGAAATAACCCCTACAATGAAGGTCTTCTTCTGCTTGAGACTACGTGCCACCTCATTGGGTATATAACTGAGATCCTCAATCGCTTGCTCGATTCTCTTCTTGGTGTTTTCACTCATATAGTTGTATCTCTTTTGCAGAAACTGCGAAACTGTACTCTTCGACACCCCGGCACGTTCTGCAACTTCCTTCATCGTTGTTGCCATAATTACCCTCCTTTCTTTTTCTGCATGTCAGGCATGTTAATTTTCAAATATATATATTCTGCAACCTGTATGTAAAGTGAATTTCACTTTATTATATACCTTCTTTTACAGCAGGAAAATATAATAAAAAAAGAGTTAGAGCGTGCCTCTACCTCATATACAAGCGCGGCCAAAAATACGGGGTGGAAACTCCTTCACGAATCTTTTACAAGAGGAACTTTCCTACTCAGCTTGATAATCCGTTGTTATAAATCTATTGATTTCGAACGAAATCTTAGAAATATACGAATTTTATGAACTTGTTTGATGGAAGATTTGAACATAAAATGAAAATGTAATCGGTTACAAATTCTTTTAAATAAAGGAGGAAGCAGAATTATGAAGAAAAAAGGATTAAAAAAAACATTTTTCGTCATTGCCTCCCTCGTAATGGGCTTCACACTGTATGGCTATACTCCCGCTTCTGCAGATGCAGCCAGTGTGAAAGGATATTACCACACCCAAGGAAACAAGATTGTAGACGAATCCGGGAAAGAGGCGGCATTTAACGGCCTGAACTGGTTCGGTCTGGAAACTCCTAATTACACCTTGCATGGACTGTGGAGCCGCTCAATGGACGACATGCTGGATCAGGTGAAGAAAGAAGGCTACAATCTGATTCGTCTGCCTTACAGCAATCAGTTGTTCGATTCCAGTTCCCGTCCAGACAGTATTGATTATCACAAAAACCCTAATCTGGTCGGATTAACCCCGATTCAAATTATGGACAAGCTGATCGAAAAAGCTGGACAACGCGGTATTCAGATTATCCTTGACCGTCACCGTCCAGGCTCAGGTGGGCAATCCGAGCTGTGGTACACATCCCAGTACCCTGAGTCTCGCTGGATTAGTGACTGGAAAATGTTAGCTGAGCGTTACAAAAACAACCCCACCGTCATTGGTGCGGATTTGCACAACGAGCCACACGGTCAAGCAAGCTGGGGTACAGGCAATGCCTCCACAGACTGGCGTCTGGCGGCACAACGTGCAGGGAATGCGATTCTGTCCGTGAATCCGAATTGGCTGATTCTCGTAGAAGGTGTAGACCACAATGTACAAGGCAACAATAGCCAATACTGGTGGGGTGGCAACCTGACAGGTGTAGCCAACTATCCTGTCGTTCTGGACGTACCGAACCGTGTCGTATATTCTCCACATGATTACGGCCCTGGTGTGTCTTCGCAGCCATGGTTCAACGACCCGGCCTTCCCGTCCAACCTGCCAGCGATCTGGGATCAAACCTGGGGCTACATCAGCAAGCAAAACATAGCTCCGGTACTGGTCGGTGAATTCGGCGGTCGTAATGTTGATTTGTCTACTCCTGAGGGGAAATGGCAAAATGCACTCGTAGACTATATTGGTGCCAACAACCTGTACTTTACGTACTGGTCCCTGAATCCGAATAGCGGCGACACAGGCGGTCTGCTGCTGGATGACTGGGTTACCTGGAATCGTCCGAAGCAGGATATGCTGAGTAGAATTATGAAGCCTGTTGTTTCCGTAGCGGAGCAAGCGAAAGCAGCAGCCGAATAGACACAGGGCTTCACTTCACTTATTGAAAAAGCCAATTTTCCTCCTTCAGGCCAGATTATGCTGGGCTATGAAGATGTGGAGAAACGGCTTTTTTTGTTCTTCCAGTTTTACACATTGTAAATTCCCCATTGAATGGGTCATTTTGTAAACTAAATCTCTCTTTCAACCGATAAATACATATGTTGGATTTTAATTCAGAAAGGAAGTATTCATGTGATTGTTTGGAAGGGTTTTGGTATTTTAAACATCGTTATTCCAGGGATTTTATTTGTTATTGTCGGGAGCTTAGTATCCGCTTTAGGGCTTGACTCCATAGATTCCCGGCTGCCGATGGCTTTTGTGTTCATTGTGTCGGGGGTTATTATCTGGTACTTGGGAAAAGCGCTTAACGCCGACTCGGACAAAGTGCTAGTTGATATGGAAACGGGGCAACGCTATCGAATGGGAACCCAGCACAGTCTGTTTTTTATCCCTATGCATTATTGGGGCCCTGCCGGTCTAGCGATCGGATTTATTTTAATCGTTGCATCGATATTTATATAACGTTGATTTCAAAACATGAGCTATTCCAATCACCACAATGCGAGCCAGTTGCTCCCATTGTGGTCTTTTTCCTTTTCGCAGGTCAATTATGATCAGATACCCCCATCGTTTACCTGTAGGCCAATGGATTTGGGGCAGGCAGGTGAAAACCTAGCTCATGTTTCGCCCCAGCTGCTCCACCTTGCTCAGCCAATCGTTGCGCTGCTGATCCGATAACTTATTCATAAGATCAATGGTCGTAGAACGCACTGGTTTGACACCACATAGATGCAGCGTGGAATCCTTCATCATCCGATGCCCAGGCTGTCCCTGGAAAAATCGGTAGTACCAGTGCGGACCGTCCATTGTTGTAATGAGGCGAGCTGTTCTTCCTTTTAGAAGCTTGTCAGGCAAGGATTTTCCTTTTTGATACTTAAACGCAAACCCCGGCATAATGGTACGGTCAATGAAGCCTTTCATTAATGCAGGCAAGCTACCCCACCAGATTGGAAAGACAAAAACAAGATGTTCTGCCCATTTAATCGACTCCTGTGCTTGGATCAAATCAGGTTCCAGCGGCAATTTATTACGATATCCGCCTAATAGATTTGGATTAAAGTCCAACGCGGATAGCTGCAACAAACGAACCTCTGCCCCTGCTGCCTTTGCTCCTTTAACATAGGATTGAGCCAGCGCTTCTCCATAACTGCCAGCGACCGGATTCCCTTGAATCACTAATATTTTTTTAGACATATAAGCCACTTCCTATCTCCATATTATGATTTTAGTTAGAAAACACTAACTTTATATTTAAAAAGAAAAGGTCACTACTGACCTTTACTTAATAAAGCAGTTAAACGTTGTTTGACCTCTGCTGCAAATGGAACCAACTGCTGTGGAAGTTCACCTTCCAAGCTGGACACGGACAAGCGTGTAATGGCTCCAATGATAAGCACACCGGATAGCTGAACATCCTGCTTCGGCAGTTCACCTTGTTGAATCCCCTGTTTGATGAATTCAGTCAACGCTTCCAGCGGCTGACGCACATTCTGGCTCTGGCTTGCTTCAACATACAGCTCATGATGCTGTGATAGTAGAAGCAAACCATACTGGTCCTCATCATGCATATTCAGCACTTCATCTACCAGTTGATGGAAACGACTGACGAAGCTCCCACTTTGCTTGCGATAAAAGTCAATTAAGGTGGTGTAGCTATTACAATACTGTCCGAATACTTCCAAGGCCATCGCATCTTTACTCTTAAAATGCTTATAAATCGCGGCATCCGTCACACCGGCAGCCTCTCCAATTTCTTTGACTGAAATCCCGTCAATTCCTTTGGTTGCAAATAAGCACATCGCTGCCTGCAGAATATCTTTCTTTTTGCTGTCTATATGTGTTTTCTTGTTCATAAAATTATAGTAAGTGAAAACTAACCAAAATGCAAGTCATATTTATGCATGCTCATCCTGTCTATATGCTTAATTTAAAATCTATTATAATTAGCTCAAAATACAACGTTTTGTAAGTAAATGAACATGACGTTAAATGATACGTGTATCGCCTCATTTTATTCATATAAAATAGATATGTAAGCGAATAAAACGGGCGCTCGGGCAGGTGGGACTCATTATGCTTAAGGTGCATGCAGTCACCCAGCAGGGAAAAGGCTCAGGCGTCTTGGCATATGAGCGACGAGCACATTTCCCCGCTGCAAAAAGTCGTGCATGCCATCCATTAGGCTCCAAGATCGGTCTTCAGCTTTGGCATGTCGGACGCAAAGGCTCGTTGCCCCAAGAAACAGCTGTATCTGCCTCTGGGTTGCCTCACCGCAAAGAGCGGCCCACGCACTGTCCATAGAAGAAATCAACGCAATGAGGGATTACATCGCAAACCGTATCATCCACTGGCTCGCACACTAAATTGAACAATTTCCACAATAATAGGTATGCCGGAGGAAATTGCCTCCCCTTCGCTAAGGCGAATCGTCAGCGATTCAGGTGTCAGTCTATACAATGTGCTTTCTTGTATCATTCCATTAATGTATAGATTGGCATAACTGTTGCTTCCGACATTAAACCGCTGAAAGGGCTCCTGTACACCATCTACAGAAAATTGATCCGCCATAATCGTGATTGAAGACTCAATTGTAGCAGGTGCAAAATAAAAATATCGCTCGGCTATGGGTATAATTTCAATATTTGAAATGTCAGCTGCCGGACCGGTTGGGCCTGTTATTCCTTGGGCTCCGGTAGGGCCCGCTATGCCCTGTGCTCCAGTAGGGCCGGGTGCACCTGTTGCACCTGAACTACCTTGGACGCCAGCCGGACCTGGCGCTCCCCGTGTTCCTGCTGGACCCTGTATTCCTGGTATTCCTTGGACTCCCGGTGTTCCCGCAGTTCCCGGTATGCCTTGTGCTCCTGCTAAACCTGGAATACCTTGTACCCCTGTTAACCCGGCTTCGCCTTGCTTCCCTGTCAAACCAGGAATGCCCTGTGCTCCTGCCGAACCCGGAACACCCGGCTTTCCCGTCTTGCCCATTCTCCGCCTCCGCTTGGTAGGAGTATTTCTACATCTCCGTTGCATGATTAGCTTTGGATGCTTTTTGGTATGGAACCCCGTTTTTGTTCTACCTTTGAGTGAATAACTTGTTTTACACTTTTTACGTTTGTTGATCTTGCAATGTACGGTTCTTTTTCCTTGCCTTCTTAGTGATGAATCGCGTCTCCTCATACCAGTCGTATACACCTCCTTCTCACATGCTTATTTATGTATTGTATGCATATCCCCCTTTAGGGTTTTAGGCATTTGTAGGATGCCGATTCCAAGTATTCGCTTCCATCTGTATTTGTAGCAAAATAGGCCTTCTCCATTCACCCTATTATTAATAGAAAGGTTAATATGCCGTTTCCGAATAGGTTGAGAAATCATTTATTGATTAAGAGCCACCGAATGGCTCATACCAGTAAAGAAAGGAGATGAAAACTATGCCCATCATAAAACCTGTGTACACAGCAGTAGCTACTGCTCCCGTAGCAACTGGTGGTGCCATAAGCACGACTGTAACCCCAGCCGTGACTCGTTTTTTTGCAACCATTACAGCCGGGATGATCGGAGCAACAACAACAACTATTCCTGCTGCAAGCTTCGTAGATGACGCCGACGCTCCAGTAGTTGCTTTACCAACATTAACGGCTACTGATTCTGCTAATTATTATATTAATGGAGTTATTCAGCAGAGTTCCTTATTCACCCTGACCACGGCAAGTCTGGTCATTGCCTCTGTAGATATTACACCAGGTGTCCCCGCTGTCATAGAAATATCTGATTTTAGCGGCACAACCTCCACCATATCAACTCAGCCCACCATCTCTGCCCCTACCGTAACAATTATCACTTAAGACGTTTCATCCTTTTGATTCAAGATGGACTGAACGGTCATTCACACTGTACATTACCCCGTATAAGCTAGAAAAGACCGATTCAGATGTCGATATCTGAATCGGTCTTTTAAGCTCAAGATGAATATACAATCGTTTTCAAATGACTGGGTACTGTATGATTAAGGCAAAATAGCAAAGGAGCGCACTGGAAATCCGGGGGAATCTTGAATGCTCGGAACGATATTATATATGACCGCGCCCGTCGGGGGCAACTTGTCCAAATTTGTCAGCACCTCAACTTGATACCGATCCTGCTCCAATATGTAATATTCCCCTACCAGCTTGCCAGCTTTGCGATAAGCTACAGAAGAATCCGTATCTAGCGTTTCATGTCCAATGGCAGCCACATTCCGTTCTTCTACCAAAAAGCGTAGCGCCTCTAGCGACCAGCCCGGACAGTGTGCACCTCCGGCGTCATCCTTGTTCGAGAAGGCATCTGAATCAGGCCAACGTTTGCTCCAATCACTGCGAAAAGCGACAAAGGACTGATCAGCAATGCGTCCATGCTCTTTCTCAAAGTCCAAAATATCCGCAACCGTAAGTTCATAGTCAGAATTGGCTGCAACGGCTGCTGAACGGTCAATGACAACGAGCGGCAAAACCAGCTCCTTCAATGAAAGCTCATGCAAGTAACGTTTGCCCTTCACAAAATGAACGGGTGCGTCAATGTGAGTCCCATACTGACCTGGAAAGCAGTATTGTTTTACAAAAAAGCCATCGTCGTGGGTAAACAGGGTATCCACCTGAACATTATCGAATACTGGAAAATGAGGGATTTCAGGATAAAAAGCGTGGGACAAATCTACCCACTCTTTTTGCTTCAACAACTTCAAGATATCTGCTAAATGCTCTGCCATGATGCCCATTCCTCCTCAGCTTTATTACAAGCCATTTTACCTGAGGATTCTGCAAAAATCTATAAATCGACCTTCCAGAATGTATAGATTGAAATCGTTAACATTTTGAGAAAAAACACAAAAACAATTCCATATATTCATATATACATTTCCTATTCCGCGTGATTGTTAACGTTTTCATTATTACATATACGTCTTGATTGGAAAAAGTAGGGGTCTATTGAATTATATAAAAAATTCGACAAAAATTTTAGTATGTAACTTTTATTATATTAACAAATACTGGAATGCGAAGTATGATAGAAAATGTAGAAACCACAGGAGCACCCGGGACTCCCTTCGTTCATCTACTCCATTAATCCAATATACGGAGGTATTTTATGAAAAAGAGATTTTCACTCGGAATCGCAGCAGCTCTACTGTTCAGTACTCTGGCTCCTATAGGTGCACCTGCTCATGCAGCCAGCGATATTGGCAAGGAGACGCTCGGCAGCAAAAACGGATGGGCAGCCTTTTCTACAGGCACAACAGGTGGAGCTGCGGCGACTACCTCCAATATTTTCACCGTAACGAATCGCAAACAACTTGTCGATGCCTTAGGCAAAAGCAGCAACACAGCGCCTAAAATCATTTATGTCAAAGGCACGATCAACGCCAACGTCGATGACAATAACAAGCCGTTGGGATTGAACGATTACAAGGACTCTAAATATGATTTTGACGCCTACCTCAAAGCTTATGATCCATCCACTTGGGGTAAAAAGGCTCCGTCCGGCACATTGGAAAAGGCACGTGAGGCTTCACAAAAAAATCAGGCCAGCCGTGTCGTCATTGAGATTCCTTCTAATACAACGATTGTAGGTCAGGGTAGCAATGCCGTCATTAACGGCGCGAACCTTCAACTAAAAAAAGGGACAGACAATGTCATTATCCGTAATATTGAGTTCCAGGATGCCTACGATTATTTTCCTCAATGGGACCCAACGGACGGCAGCACAGGCAATTGGAATTCGGAATATGACAGCATTACAATTAACGGTGCCACACATGTATGGGTAGACCACAATACCTTCAATGATGGATCTCGCCCAGATAGCCAAAACGGCACCTTTTACGGTCAAGAATACCAGCATCATGATGGGCTTCTCGATGTGATTAACCAGGGCGATCTGGTTACGGTTTCTTACAATCATTTTTACAATCATGATAAATCATCGATTATTGGCAACAGCGACAGTAAAACAGCAGATGAAGGGACTTTACGTGTAACCCTGCATCACAATTATTATGAAAACACGGTACAACGCACACCACGCGTGCGGTATGGACAAGTCCATCTGTACAACAATTACTATACAGGTGATGTAAAACGCTCCGAATATCCTTCACTGTATATATGGGGCGCAGGTAAATCCTCCAAAATCTTCGCCGAAAACAATGTCATTGACGTTGCCGGTTTATCTGCAGCTAAAATCGTGACTGTCTTTGGAGGAACTGCCCTGTCAGATACGGGTACAATCCTGAATGGACAAGCTGTTAACGCAGGCTCCAGCGCGGGTCTTAGCTCCTCTGTAGGCTGGAAACCATCGCTGAACGATAAAATTTCCCCATCCGCCAGTGTGAAGGCAGAAGTCACTTCCCAAGCCGGTTCCGGTAAGCTGTAAACACTGGCGCTAACACAAATAATCACAGGCGCATACAACCTGCGATTTTACACCAAAAAGGCTGTTTCCTCCGTGGATTGATTCCACACGGAGAGAACAGCCCTTTTTTATTTCTCATTTGTTTAATTACAAATTATAACGCGCATTAACTGCCGTATTGTTCTACCAAAACCGGCTTTTCAAATGCGTTATCCAGCTTGCGAAGTTTAGCCTTTACCGCTTCAGGCGGCTCAACCGCTGGCGCATCTGGATGCAGCAACCATGATTTCACAAAGTGCGTATCGGATAATTGAAAGAGTGGAGGCTCTTTCTCAAAGTCGATTTTCATAGCATAAGAACTGCGGGCTGCAAAAGCATCCCCTACAGGTGGGTGAAGCAGATCCGGAGGTGTTCCCGGGATAGCTGCCAGCTTCTGACCATGACTATCCAAACTTGGCATAGAAGCGAGAAGGCCCCATGTATATGGGTGTTTCGGGTTGTAGAAAATTTCATTAACCGTACCTGTTTCCACGATTTGCCCTGCGTACATAACGGCAACGCGATCCGCCATCTTCGCCACAACACCGAGGTCATGAGTAATAAAGATGATAGAAGTATCAATCTTTTTCTGAAGATCCTTCATCAGCTCCAAAATTTGAGCTTGAATCGTTACGTCCAACGCCGTCGTCGGCTCATCGGCAATCAGAAGTTTCGGATTAGCGGCCAATGCCATTGCAATGACGACACGTTGACGCATACCGCCACTAAATTCATGCGGATATTGGTTAAAACGCTGTTCAGGATGTGGAATACCTACCAGATTCAGCAACTCAATACCCCGCTTGCGAGCAGCATCCTTGGATATTTTTTCATGCTTGAAAAGCACTTCCGTGATCTGCTTGCCCACTTTCATCGTCGGGTTAAGCGAAGTCATCGGGTCCTGAGAAATCAGGCCAATTTCCTTACCACGAATTTTTTGCATCTGCTTTTCCGTTTTATTAATCAGCTCTTGTCCGTCAAACATAATTTGACCCTTTTGATAAATGCCCGGAGGGGTCGGAATCAACTTCATAACAGCTTGTGAGGTTACGCTTTTACCTGAGCCGGATTCGCCCACAATCGCCAGCGTCTCTCCTTTATTGACATGAAAGTTTACGCCACGAATGGCCTGCACTAGTCCCTGGCGGGTCTTGAAAGATATCGTTAAGTCCTTCACTTCCAAAAGGCGGTTCATCTCATCACTCTTTCATTTATTATTCATCACTATTATTGACCACTATCTAAAAAAACGACGTCCATGAGTCAAGGTATATACGATTAATTTTACTCAGTTTAGTACCTACCAGTCAAGCTATATCTCAAATATTACCGAAAAACTTCCATTCGATGTTAGATAAATGAAATGTTTGTCCGAAAAAACGATCATTTTTAACCATTTTTGTACTCATTTATAACATGCGCTGAATATAGCTGAAGCGTGCTCCACCCAATGGCGAACGTGCGCAGAGTAGTTCTCCATTCAACCGGGTAGCAATTTGACGACAAATAGCCAATCCAAGACCTGTGACACCATTCGAGCCCGCATAGAATCTTCCGAACACCTCGGTTGCCTCTTGTTCGGTCAGCCCTTCCCCATCATCATCCACATGTATAACCCATACAACCTCCGGTGTTGTCCCTGTCTCCAAATGAATGACAACCTCCGTAGAGGTGTGCCGAACTGCATTTTGCAACAAATTCAATATCATACGGAACAATTGCTCGGCCGGAACGGCCACATGCAGGCCCTCTCCCTCCACTCGAAGCGAGATAGAACGCTCAGCAGCCACCGGCATCAATAGATGAACAGCATCCTCCGCCATGCTTCTAAGATCAACCAGAGAGACAGGCCATTCTTCATTCAGCGCCTCCAGCCTCGATAGCTGCAGCAGCTTTTCCACCATGTCAATTAACCGCTGGGACTGCACTTTGATGATACTCAGTCCTTCGTCCTGGGATACCACTTGATCCTGAATGGCATATACATAGCCTTGAATCGACATTAACGGCGTCCTTAGCTCGTGAGATACATTTTGTAGAAATTCAATTTGACCGTGATGGTGCTGCTGAATACGGGCGGACATGGAATGAAAGGTGCCGATCAGCTCGCCAATCTCACTTTTATCCGCCTGTGGAAAATCACTATCCTGCGGCTGATTCGGCTCATAGTTGCCAACCGCCTCTTTCAATCGTTTGAGCGGACGCACCAGACGTGAGACCACCATCAGACCAATGACGAGAATCACTAAAAAACCCGCGATGATAGACAGTAATGTGGTTCTCATTAAAGGTACATACAGTGCTCTCAAAGAAGATAAGGGTGAGTATACAAAAATACGAAAAGGTTGTCCGGGCAATTCTTCATTCGTAAACAGTACCTTTTTACCTTGAAGCACAGCCATCCCTTCATGTGTAGCGGTCAGATCCTGGGCAGACGGATGAACCGATGCAAAAAATCCCTGGCGGATCAAAAGCAAATGTTCGATCTTTTTGCCTTCCATTCCAGAGACGCTTGAGTCGATGATGCGGTTATCCGTGCTTAAAATAAAGTAATCGGCAGATAAAAGCACGCCCTTGATAACATAGTTCAATTCAGCATTATCCAGTCGATCAAAGCCTCCGTCGCTCATAATATGGACGGCTTTGCGCGCCTGCTCATGAAGCTTGGATTTGGCCTGATTCACCAGAATGTCGTCGATAAGCCTGATGAATAAAACCACCGTAATACAGACAGTAATAAGCATGGCGATGGACAGGGAAAGCAGTATTTTAGCTCTCATCGTACGCATGGTTACAACTCCTGAACTGTTGCTTTATATCCGAAACCCCATACGGTGTTAATGACGAGCGTAGAGTGGTATTCAGCCAACTTTTTGCGAATCCGTTTGACCAGATCATCCACGACTCTCACATCACCTATAAAATCATAGCTCCACACCTGCTGAATCAGATGCTCCCTGCCAAAAGGTCTTTCCAGATGATTCGCAAGAAACAGCAGCAGGTCGAATTCACGTGAGGTCAAATTCAGCTCTTGTCCGTCCACTGTGACTTTACGAAAGTCAGCAAAAATACACAGATTGCCCGCATGGCATAGATCTGCGTTTTCTGCCGCTTGCCTATCGTCCGATGCAGACATCCCGGCCTTGCTCAGTCTCAGCATCGCTTTGACCCTTCCTACCAACTCCCTTGGATTAAAGGGCTTGGTCAAAAAATCACTGCATCCCAGCTCCAGCCCGTGAATACGGTCGTTTTCTTCTCCACGGGCAGAGATCATAATGATCGGCATTTCCGTAAACTCACGAAGCTGAGTCAGTAGAGAAAGCCCATCAATGCCAGGCATCATAATATCAAGAACGAGACAATCCGGACGGTTCGTACGGATATGCTCTACCAGTGTTTTACCACTGGAAAAGGAAGTGACCTCGTAGGATTCTTTTTTCAAATATTCAGATATTAATTGCAAAATGAACACATCGTCATCCACTACTACTATTTTTGTCATGACCTTAACCCCTTGCCGTTGTTCTGGATGCTCCCATCCTCTCTTTAAGCTTAACAGAAGCCTAGCAGAATAGACAAAAGACGGGTATACCGTTCCCGGTCCCGTCTTTCTTATCATGAATCGCTGCTGTATATGCCAGGCGAGCTGAGTGCTAACTATGCATCAATCTTATTTCTTGGTTGTTACTACTTTAGCTGCTGCTTTTGGAGTTGTTTTCACTGTTTTTGGGGCTGTTCTTGCTGGGACTACTTTTTTTACTGGAGCTTTGTGGGTCACTTTTTTAGCTACGACATGGTGTGCACGGGTTTTATGTGCTGCTACCTTGCGTTGAACAGCTTTATGTTTTTTTGCATGATGTTTAACTGTGCGGTGTTTTGCTTTTACTGCTTTTACTTTGTGGCTTGCCACTTTTTTCGCAACGGCTTTTTTGGCAGGGGCTTTCTTCGCTTTGGTTGTTGCTTTATGAGCTGTTGCAGCTTTTTTAACGGGTGCTTTCACCTCAGGTGTTTTCATTACAGGTGCTTTTGCCGGTGTTTTGCTAGCAGGAGTCGTAACTACTGGAGCTTTGGTGGCAGGGGCAGTGGTGGCTGGAGTTGTGGTTGTTGGAGTTGTTGTTGCTGTAGCGGCGAATGCGCTGCTTGCTCCTCCCAGTACACTTACTACGGTCAATACGGCTGCTGCATTTTTAGTCCATTTTTTCATGATTGAATCACCTCTCCTTTAAAGTATCTTTAGCTTATCAGGAGAATTCGGCATAATTGTGGAGCAAATGTGTGAAAAGTATATGAAAAAGCGTGCAGCCCTGTATTTAGAAAATACATGAGTCTGCACGCTATGAGTTCTACAATAACCATCTTCAACTAGCCAATGGCGATCCAGGAAATAATACCATAATTATGCGCGGTTTCGTTCCACTTGGTTACGACGATCACTGCTCCATTCGGCGTCTGAGATTTCAGCGTCGCATGAAAGAGAGGGTGGTTCGTCATCGCTACCAACGTGTAGTCTGGGTTTACAAAAGGCTCCCCGAATACAATGGTCACTTCCGTCTCTCCTTCACTGCCTTTCAAAAGAAATGGCGCTCTGCCGAACTGCTGCAATGCGGGCTGATTCGCACAAGTACGGACCGGAGTGATGCTCAAATGCTCCGGCTTCACTGCGTTCAGCTCCAGCTCACGTGAGCCTACAGAGCCTTCCACCAGATGATGACCTTCAATGCTCTGCTCTGCCACATGATGGCTTTGTACCGCAGCAGCCTGCAGATGCTCTGGTCCCACAGCTTCCGGGCTCAGCACCTCGCTGTCGACGGCCTGAGCTTGCAGATGGCTACGAGATACACTGTTTGCCTGAAGTCTGTCGCCACTGACACCTTCCTCTGGCAAAAGTCCCGAGAGATGAATATCTGTGGACAGCTGAGCCAGTGTCACCGAGCCCGGCTTTAGGTGATGCGAATCAATAACTTCCTCTCCAATGTGGTGGCTTTCAATAGCCTCCTCAGCCACATGGCGGGACTGTACCGTTCCATCTGCCAGCTTGCTGGACGTCACTGCTCCTTCCTGTATAGCATCCTCAGCCACCGCCTGCCAGCTTACATGCTGTGGCTGAATAGCCCCTGCTTGCAGATGCTCCGACTGGACTGAATCCAGCGCGATATGCCTGGACTGCACCACGCCCTCTGCCAGTGCGGACCCTTGGATCGCCCCCTCGGCCAAATGCTGAGCGTGTACGGCATGCTCCGTTAAATGCACGGAGTTTATGCTGGCTTCTGCCAAATTCGAAGCACGCACCGCCCGAAGTGCAAGCTTCTCAGCGTTCACGCTGCCTGCCTGGAGCGCGTGAACCGATATACTCCCCGGTGCAATATGCC
Organism: Paenibacillus sp. FSL L8-0158; assembly: GCF_038592965.1. Taxonomy (GTDB): domain Bacteria; phylum Bacillota; class Bacilli; order Paenibacillales; family Paenibacillaceae; genus Paenibacillus; species Paenibacillus polymyxa_D. The sequence continues at coordinate 4,223,016 of NZ_CP151949.1, forward strand.
GAGTCATCACTGCCGAAGCCTGCAAATGATCAGAGGTGACGGATTCAGGAGCCAAATGGCTCGACTGGACGGCCTCTTCTGCCAAATGATTGGATTGCACCGCTTCGTCCGTAATGTGCCACGGCTGGACCGAATGAGGAGATATTTTGGCGGCAGTTACGCCATCATCCGCCAGTTTGTCGGACGTAACGGACTCATTCTGCAAAGCATCGGTCGATATTGCTTGTGAGGCGATATGCACACCTTGAATAGTTCCAAGGTGCAGATGGTGCGGTTGAATAGACTCCGGTGCGATATGCACGGACTTCACTGCCCCCTCTGCCAGCGCTCTGTCCTGTACAACACCGGGTGCCAAATGCCGAGGGTGTACGGCATGCTCAGACAGCTGTGAAGGACCGACGCTTCCTTCCGCGAGATTCGTCGCTTGCACCGAGCGTGCCGCCAGTTTTTCCGAGGTGATGCTTTCTGCTTGAAGCGCACGACCTGACACACTGTCCTGGGCCAGATGTCTCGCAAATACCGAGGAAGCCTGTAAATGATCAGAGGTGACGGATTCAGGAGCCAGATGGCTCGACTGGACGGCCTCTTCTGCCAAGTGATTGGCTTGCACCGCTTCGTCTGTAATGTGCCATGGCTGGACTGAGTGAGCAGACAGCTTGGCGGCAGTCACGCCCTCATCCGCCAGTTTGTCGGACGTAACGGACTCATTCTGCAAAGCATCGGTCGGTATTGCTTGTAAGGCGATGTGCACACCCTGAATGGTTCCCGTTTGCAGATGATGCGACTGGATGGACTCCGGTGCGATATGCACGGACTTTACTACTCCTTCTGCTAGCGCTCTGTCCTGTACTGCACCAGGTGCCAAATGCCGGGGGTGTACGGCATACTCAGACAACTGTGAAGGGCCTACGCTTCCTTCCGCGAGATTCGTCGCTTGCACCGAGCGTACCGCCAGCTTTTCCGAGGTGACGCTTTCTGCTTGAAGCGCATGACCTGACACACTGTCCTGGGCCAGATGGCTCGCAAACACCGAGGAAGCCTGTAAATGGGCAGAGCTGACGGATTCCGGGGCCAGATGGCTCGACTGGACGGCCTCTTCTGCCAAATGTTTGGCTTGCACCGCTTCGTCTGTAATGTGCCACGGCTGGACCGAGTGGGCTGACAGCTTGGCGGCAGTCACGCCCTCATCCGCCAATTTGTCGGACGTAACGGACTCATCCTGCAAAGCATCGGTCGCTATCGCCTGTGAGGCGATATGCACACCTTGAATGGTTCCCATTTGCAGATGATGCGACTGGATGGACTCCGGTGCGATATGCACGGATTTCACTGCCCCTTCTGCCAGCGCTCTGTCCTGTACTGCGCCGGGTGCCAAATGTCGGGGGTGTATCGCCTGCGCTGACAGATGTGAAGGGCCGATGCTGCTTTCCGCGAGATTTATCGCTCGTACCGAGTGTACCGCCAGCTTTTCCGAGGTGATGCTTTCTGCTTGAAGCGCACTACTGGATACGCTATCCGGGGCCAGATGGCTCGCAAGCACCGTCGAAGCCTGCAAATGGACAGAGCTGACGGATTCCCGGGCCAAATGGTTGGACTGGACGGCCTCTTCTGCCAAATGATTGGCTTGCACCGCTTCGTCTGTAATGTGCCAGGACTGGACCGAGTGGGCAGACAGCTTGGCGGCAGTCACGCTCTCATCCGCCAGTTTGTCGGACATAACGGACTCATCCTGCAAAGCATCAGTCGATATGGACTGTGAGGCGATATGTTCTCCCTGAATGGTTCCCATTTGCAAATGATACGACTGGATGGACTCCGGTGCGATGTGGCCAGATTTCACCGCCCCTTCTGCCAGCGTTCTGTCCTGTACTGCGCCAGTTGCCAAGTGCCGGGTGTGTATCGCTTGCGTAGACAGATGTGGGGGGCCGACGCTGCCTTCCGCGAGATTCGTCGCTTGTACTGAGTGTGCCGCCAGCTTTTCCGAGGTGATGCTTTCTGCTTGAAGCGCACTACTGGATACGCTATCCGGGGCCAGATGGCTCGCAAGCACCGCCGAAGCCTGTAAATGGGCAGAGGTGACCGATTTCTGGGCCAAATGGTGGGACTGAACGGCTTCTTCTGCCAAATGTTTGGCTTGCACCGCTTCGTCTGTAATGTGCCACATCTGAACCGAGTGGGCTGACAGCTTGGCGGCAGTCACGCCCTCATCCGCCAGTTTGTCGGACGTAACGGACTCATCCTGTAAAGCATCAGTCGATATGGAATGTGAGGCGATGTGCTCTCCCTGAATGGTTCCCATTTGCAGATGATGCGGCTGGATGGATTCCGGTGCGATGTGCACGGATTTCACTGCCCCCTCTGCCAGTGCTCTATCCTGTACTGCTCCAGCTGCCAGATGTCGGGTGTGTACCGACTGCGCAGAAAGATGTGAAGGGCCGATGCTGCCTTCCGCGAGGTTCATTCCTTGTACCGAGCGCGCCGCCAGCTTTTCCGAGGTGACACTTTCCGCTTGAAGCGCACGACCTGACACACTATCCGGGGCCAAATGTCTCGTGAGCACCGAGGAAGCCTGTATATGCACCGAAGTGACCGCTCCTGCAGCCAGATGTGCCGAATCCACGGCCGCCACAGCCAAATGGTTGCTTTGTACAGCTTCGTCCATAATATGTCCGGACTGCACGGCATGGGCAGACAGTTTGGTGGGAGTTACGCTTCCCTCCGACAGTTTGGCAGAGGTGACCGATTCATCCTGTAAGGCCGGAGTCGCTATAGCCTGTAATGCGATATGCTCTCCCTGAATGACCCCGCTTTGCAAGTGCTCTGATTGGATGGATTCCGCTGCAAGATGCTCAGACTTAACAGCATTCTGGGCTAATATCGTGTCCTCTACTGCTCCTGCTGCCAAATGTCTGGTTTGTACGGCCTGTGCTGCCAAATGTCCTGGTCCCACGCTGTTTTCCGCCAGGTTGGAAGCCTGCACAGCCCTAGCCGCTAACTTCTCAGAAGTGACGCTTTCCGACTGAAGGGCGTGACCGGACACACTATCCGGGGCGAGATGTTTGGTTTGGATCGAAGCAGACTGCAAATGGTTAGAGGTGACCGATTCCGGAGCGAGATGATTCGCCTCCACTGCTTCAACAGCCAGATGGTTGCTCAGCACCGCTTTATCCGTAATATGCCATGGCTGCACAGAACGAGCAGACAGCTTGGAGGAAGTGACACTACCCTCAGCTAACTTAGGCGCAGTAATCGCCAAATCATTAATTTTATCCGTAGCCACACTTTCCGGCGATAGTTTCAGCGAAGTAACGGCATGGTCTTGCAAATGGTGGGAGTACACCGCTCCGTTTGCCAAATGCGCGGTTTGAACAGCGCCTTCACCTAGTATGTCTGCGGTAACGGACTGTTCTTGCAACGCCGCGGTTCCGACACTGTCTTCCCCAAGATGTTTGCTCTGTACAGAGCTCTGGGCCAAATGGGTCGAATCAACCGATTGAGCCTGTAACGCCTTTCCGCCCACACTGTTGTCGGCAAGGTGGTTTTCACGGATTACTCCCGTTGCAATGTGTACGTGGGTAATGACTTGCGACGCAATTTTATTTCCGGTTACTGCCCCTTTACCAATTTTGGTTTCTATAACCGCCTCGTCAGCGATTTTGTCAGACTTAATAGCGCTCGAAGCAATGTGATTTTCCTTGACAGCCTGATTCGCCACATGGTGATCCAGAACTGCACCCTTCCCTATTTTCTCGCTTGTCACAGCCCCGGAATGCAAATGTTGCTCCGTAACTGCCTCTGGTGCAATATGATCTTTCCGAATAATTTCGGATTGAAGATGCACAGAAGAGACTGCCTCCGGAGAGATCTGAGGCCCTTGTATGGCTGCTGTTGCAATATGTCTGGTAAGCACTGCCTCATCGGCAATTTTGTGTGGAAGAATGCTCTGATCCGATATTTTGGATGAAGTAACGGATTGATCAACAATTTGCAATGAGCCTACAGACTGATCTGCCAGTTTATTGGACTGAATACTCCGATCCGCGATATGCCGGGCTGTTACTTGGCCTGTTCCAAGCTGCTCTTCCCCGATGGAGCCAGGACTCAGATGCTTTCTTTCAATCGCTCCAGCCTGAATGTGTGCACTGGTAACTGCCTCAGACTCCAGATGACGCCCGCTGATAACACCTTCCTCCAATTGTTCCTTGCCCACAATTCCATTGGATAGCTGCTTGCGATTAATCGAACCGGGGGCCAGATGCCTTGCATGAACAGCATGCTCGGTCAGGTGCGCACTCTCAATGCTGCCAGCCTGGATTTTAGCCGCATCCACAGCCCCATCCCGCAGTTTGGAAGTGGTCACCGATTGATCGCCCAGTTTGGAGCTATCGACAGCCTCATTAGCCAAATTGTTCGATTGGATTGTACCACTGCGAATTTTATCAGAGGTAACCGCCTGATCTTGAAGCATATCTGAAGACACGATCCATTGCTTGAAGTGGCGGCTCTCAATGGAGCCATTCGCAATATGATCGCCGCTGATAATCTTATCAGCCAGCTTTTCTGGAGTGATGCTGCCATCTCGAAGTTTTTCACCACCGATGGAGCGATCCTGCAATTTACTGCCTGCCACCGATGCGTCCGACAGATGTTCCACTGTAATGGAGTCCGGGGCAATCTTTGAAGAAGTTACAGCACCGTCGGCTATCTTAATCGTTTGAACGGCATAATCCGCCAGAGATTCCGTGTGGATACTCTCTTGCTTCAACTTGCTGGAATCTATGGAAGCGGGAGCGATCTTCTCACCCGTTACAGCGAGATCGCTCAAATCGTCTGTATAAATGAAAGCGTTGTTTACATGCGGAGCCTTCTTATTGCTCAAAATTTCCTCCACATCAATTGGATCAGGTTCTGGTTCTGGCTCCGGCTCTAGCTCTGGTTCTGGCTCTTGGGGCTCCTCCATTGAAACTTGAGTCTCCTCAGCATCCGCACCTTCAACCTCTGTCTCATGTGAAGCCTCGACTTCAGGTTCGACAACAGTCTCTAGCTCCGGCTCCTCTGTGGTTGGGGGAGGCGGAGAAGCAACCTGATGAAGTCTTGCTCCTGTCTCCCTCTCCGCAGGCTGTGGTTTCACGCGCTGTATCATACTTAATTCATTCATATCCGGGTCAATTACACTATAGAGCGGCTTTTTGTTTCTTATGGTTTTGCGGCTCTTATTCTTCAAGCAGCTCTCTCCCTTCTCATATTTATCGTTACAGCATCATATGCAGGCACTTAGGCACTTGCCACCCCGTGCAAGGATACACTTTTGGGTAAAAAGGATACTTACTAAAATCCACGTTTGAAAAAAAATAGTTAAAAGTTAAAATAGTAAGGTGAAGATCGCTACAAGAAGAGAGGAATTACAATAACATGATTATCAAACCAAGAACACGTGGCTTTATCTGCACCACTGCTCATCCGGTGGGCTGTGCCCAACATGTTCAGGAGCAAATTGACTATGTACAGGCCCGTCCTGCTATCCAGGGACCCCGTAATGTACTTGTGATTGGGGCATCTGCCGGATATGGGTTGGCTTCTCGCATTACTGCCGCCTTCGGTGCACGTGCCAATACAATTGGTGTATATCGCCCTAGTAATGCTACGGCCACACGTACAGCATCGGCAGGCTGGTACAATTCTGCTGCATTTGAAAAAGCTGCTCAGGAAGCTGGGCTTAAGTCCTTAAGCGTGACAGGAGATGCCTTCTCGGATGAGGTCAAAGCCAAAACGGTGGAAGCCATTCGCGAAGAACTGGGACAAGTCGATCTAGTGGTTTATAGTGTCGCTTCAGGTCGCCGTACAAATCCCCGTACAGGCGAAACGTTTAATTCCGTGCTTAAACCTATTGGTAAGCCTTACACAAACAAGACCGTTAACTTCCACACCGGGGAAGTCAGCAGCGTGACGCTCGAACCCGCAACAGAAGAAGAGGTACAAGGAACTGTAGAAGTTATGGGCGGTGAGGACTGGAAATTGTGGATTGACGCCTTGCGTGCTGGCGGCGTACTCGCCGATACTGCAACTACCTTCTCTTTTTCGTACATCGGTTCAGATATTACACAAGCCATCTACAGAGAGGGCAGTATCGGAAGTGCAAAGGATCATCTGGAGGAGACAGCACGTCAGCTGAACGATCAGCTGAAAGTTACAGGCGGACGCGCCTTCGTCGCAGTCACCAAAGGACTCGTTACCCAATCTAGCTCTGCTATCCCTGTCGTTCCTCTGTATATTTCTGCTTTATATAAGGTAATGAAGGAAAAAGGGCTGCATGAAGGGTGCGTAGAACAGAGCTACCGCCTGTTTGCTGAGCGTCTGTACGCATCAGAAACTCCTGTAGATGAAGAAGGACGTATTCGCATTGATGATTGGGAACTGCGCGAAGACGTGCAGGCAGAGGTTGAGAAGATATGGGAGGCGCTGACGACCAACAATATCTACGAATTGTCAGATCTTGAAGGATATCGTCGCGAATTTTTCCAACTGTTTGGCTTTGAATTCGAGGGTGTGGACTATGATGCTGACATAGATCCCATCGTAAATATTCCTAACGTGCGCTAAGTCTTTTAGTGCTGTCCTTATGTTAGAAAAACATAAAAAAGCTGTCTCCGGCAGAGAAGCATTTCGTTCTGCATGGAGGACAGCTTTTGTTTTTTAGTTCAAAGGGACACTTGTGTCTACTTTGAACTGCAAATGAAGCAAACATTGCAATTTAAAAATTCATTTGATATTGTACAAGTAGGCATAGCAAAGTCCCTCTTCCTAATAAGAGGGTAAGCACAGTTAGACAAGTCCTACCTTGACTGACCGTGATACTATTTGCTCAGCCCATCACATCCATATAAGGAGGTGTACAACATGGCAAAAGACGTTCTATGTGAAGTCAACTCTTGTACGTACTGGGCCCAAGAGAATAAATGCAGCGCTAGCTCCATTTACATCGTAAGCAACAGACCAGAAGACACTCACAAGTCTGAAGAAACAGACTGCAAAACCTTCGAAGCCAAGTAAATCTTTGATTTCAAGCCTAGCTTTATAATGAAGGAGCCCATGCCCGGGTTCCTTCTTTCTTATGATATTCTAACAAGAATGATAATTATTATCAAGTTCTTTTTGCAGTAATGGAATGAATCTTTCGAAGCACAAAAGAAGCGTTGCCTGAACGATTCGCTCCGCTTCTTTTGTTTTTCTGTATAAGGTCAATTACTCAACGGGATTACCATTTCTAAGTCTTTATAGTATGTTTTAACCTCTTTACCCTGGGCATCCTTCATAGGCGCCCATTTCTTGTTGACGGTCAGCGTATACGGCCTGATGGTGATGGAAGAGGGTCTGGTTGCAAACGGAGCATACATTTCATCTTCGTGATATTTGAGCGCCGGAGCCTTGTAATAAATTCCCCTCATTTCTTGAGCAATCAGTTTGCCTTGCGGGTCCGCAATGTCATAATACATCTTGGTTGCACTCCAGTTTCCAGTCTGTTTGGATGTACTCGGCACTTTACCATTGCTATCAATAATGATCCGGGTATTGGCCGAGGAGAGCTCAATCTGCTTGACGGTATAACTGAAATCTCCGCTGCTCTGCGTTTTTTCCGGCTTAAGGACCAGTTTATCCTTCACCGTATTCTGCACAGGCACCTTAAATGCAAACGGTTCTTTAATACCGCTAACATTGATTTTTAATGCCATTTCAAATGAGTCTGGCAGATTTTTTTCAGATAATCCTTTGTCTATTGCGATTTCTAATGTATTATCCAACATTTTTTTATTTTCGTCGAATACCGCGTCTGAGACTCTCAATAAACTTATTTTTTCTCCATTAATAGATATTTGAGGATCTATTAGGTAACCCTTTTCTAACTTCCGGGATTTGTCCTTGCTAAAAGGAGGCATTGTACTGATCTTGTTGATCCCCTTGCGTTCAATTTGCACGGTCAGACGAATCCCGTCATATTTCACCTTTTTGACCGTCAGTGTGACGCCATCCCGGGTGAGACTGCTTGCGCTTGCCGCCGGGGCAGTTGATTGTGCAGCTGCTGTCTGGATTTGCGATGCAGTATCGGAAATCGTCACTCCTGTACCCATAATCATAGTTACTGAAGCTAGAATAGCCGATTTGAACATTATACGCTTCACTTTAATATATTGCTTCATTTGTATTTTCTCTCCTTTATCGTCCGGGTTGGGTTGTTTTATCATTGAGATGGAACTGGGATCGTCATTTCCAAATCCTTATGATATGTTTTGGCCCAATTTCCCTCTTGATCCTCTATCACAGACCAGTCCTTCTTAACCGTCATAGTGTACGGCTTGATCGTAATGGAGGTCGGTGTTTTTGCAAATGGACTGTATGCTTCATCCTCATGGTATTCGGAATCAGGACTGCGATGGAACAGACCTAACATATGTTGCTCCAGCTGATTTCCGTCCTGATCCACAATGTCGTAATACATTTTAGTCGCGCTTAAATCGCCTGATTGCTCCGCGGTGCTCGGTACTTTGCCCTTGCTGTCCACAATAAGACGGGTTGTTACCGGAGTCAGCTCGATCTGCTTCACCGTGTAACTGAACGTTCCGCTGCTCTGTGTCTTATCAGGCTTCAGCAAAATTTTGTTTTTGGATAAATTCTTCACCGGCACCTGAAATTCAAATGGCTCATGGAAGCCGCTCACATTCACTTTTACTGTAATCTCAAATTCGTCAGATAGATTTTTCTCCGACAGTCCTTTGGTGATTTCATACATAGCCATATTGTTGATGAGCTTGCCGTCTTCCTTTTTGCCAACCGCGTCCGTAAACGAACCGTACACCATCTTTTGTCCTTCAATAAAGACCTTAGGTGTGAACAAATACCCCTTTTTTTGCTTTTCCACGGGTACCTTCTCCAATGTATTCCCCTCAACACTCACGGCATCCTCGGGCAAATAAGGGGACATAATCCTCTCATCTTCTACCCCTTGGCGTTCAATCATGAACACCAGCCGTGTTCCGTCAAACATAACCTCTTTGATGTTCAAGGTCACTCCATCGCGGGATACACTCAAATGGGGTGTCGTCGTCAGTCCAGATTTACTGGCTTGCTGCAAGCTTCTGTCAAAATTATATTGGAATACGCTGCCGATCAACGGGATGTTTTTTAACGTTTCGGCCATAGCCGGAGACACAAAACCGCTTCCCAGCACCAGTCCTCCCAAAACTGCCGCAGCAGACGCACCGATAGCCACTCTTTGGGTCCATGTGCCTTTTTTATGAGTCAACTTCCTACTCACCATGTCCATTTCCTCCAACCTCTTCATAATGTCATCCGTATAGCTAACCTGAGGCATCTTCTTATTTTGGACCGTGCGGCGGATTTGCTCCATTTGCTCGTGTTCAGTTTGATCCTGCCATGCGCTCATTCGTTAGCCCTCCTTTTTTCATTTTTTGCTGAATCAGCTTTTTGCGTAACCGTTCATACTTTTTTCGTAAAGTCGCGGGCTTGCAATCCATAATTTCTCCGATCTCCTCAAAGCTGTATTGTTCCACAGCTTTCAACAGCACAAGATTTCTTTCTTCCGAATTCAGATTCATTAAAAGCTCATCGACTTCGCGTTCATCATCGGATGGATGGTAATCATCGAAATGTTGCTGTTGCTCTTTTTGTATCGATATTAATCGATGCCAGCGGCTTTTCTTCCTGATTTGATCCAGGCAGTGATAGTACGCCACTTTATAAAGCCACGCCGAAAAGGAAACCTGCTGTCGATATTTACCTATCGCCTGATATACTTTGATAAATATGTCCTGTACCGCATCCTCGGCTTCCTCGCGGTTTTTCAAAATGTAATAGCAATACGTATATATCTGCTTTTCAAAAGTACATATAATGGTGGCATAAGCCTGTTGATCGCCAGCTTTGACGCGCTCCACGACGGATTCTACATTTTCTGTATGGTCGTTGGCCCCGGGGCTGAACCGTTCCATAGGATCACCTCCTTGTGTGTCCGTCATCATTCTGTATAACGAATACCATCTTCATGATTGTGACAACTTCTATAAAAAATAAAAAAATTCTCGCTAAAGACAAAAAAAAGAAGCGTCGCTCTGAACGATTCGCTTCTTGTGCTTTATTTTTTGTAATAGTTCCTGCTTGGTTGGCTTCATTCGCACATGCTGTGAAATCTCGCCATAATGGTCATTCGTTTTGCGGCTCTGTGCCGCGCAATAGATTCCAGCGCGTTTTGCCTTGCTCAGCGCTTTTTGTGTTTGGGTACGTGCCATACGGCTTCACTCTCCTTCATCGGACTCCTTTTATCATAGCATCCAATAGTCAAATCGTGAATGGTTTGTCTGACTCAAGCATTCTTCAATTCATTAAATGTCTGAAAAAATATCCGGATCACCACTGGAGGCCGCCACAACAAAAACAATAACTATAAAAATGATGATCAGTGTATAAATCAGTGTACCGATAATACTACATACCAGTCCAGCAATGGCCATACCTCTGCCCTGCTCGCCATGACGGTTAATTTCCTTCAGGGAAAGACTGGACAAAATAATACCCACAATTCCGATGATCAACCCAAGATAGGGAATGACAACAGATAAAATCCCGAGCACCATCGAGGCAACAGCTTTACTATTGGTAGGTGGAACTACTGGGGGCTGGTTAAATGGGGCGTTATAATCGTTCGGCTCCTGAAAAGGATCGGAAGATCGAGGCTCCTTGTACAAGTCACTCATCTGTTAAATTCAACTCCAATAATTATAATAGCAATATATAAGTTCTAGGGTACCACAATCTTACAAATCAGGACAGTACTTATTTCAATTTTTTAAATTAGAACGTTGAAAAGAAGAAGCATAGCATCTTAGCACTTTTTGAGATAACCGGGCATACAGTATTGTACCTATTACAGATCAATTGCGCTCCATAAGAGCATCCTGCCAAGGAGGACGGAGCTATGTTATATCGTGCAACATCCCGCAGAAAGGGCTCGCCTCACCAACGTTTAAATGCAAACACACTTAGGATCATTTCCACTGCCATGCTGCCATTTTACAAAGCTATTGCAACTCGCCGTGCGTTTGCAGTTCAATGGTCACGCGCTGTCGTTCAGGGCAATTTGGATCGAATGAAATCCCTTCTCTGCTCAGTAGCGCCATTTGCCGCCAAACAAGGCTTAGGCACGAATGGCATCGGCTACTTTATTTCCTTTTTAGCTCAGCCACCGATGCTCTATTATACGAATGGAACAACGATTCCACCGGGAACTGTGCAGTTTACGTTTGAGCCAAGAGTTCATCGCGCCATCGCAAAAGCCGTTTTTCCGCTGTATCGCGAATTGGCACGCAATCCATGTTTTGCTTCTGCTCTAGCCAAAGCGATCAACAGACAAGACGAGCGTGCAGTTCATGTCATGATTCGTAGTTTGATTCCATCCTCTGCGCTGAAATCCATACAAATTGAGGATGATGGCTTTGCATTGCTTTTTAAGTATTCCTTTAGTAAGTACCCATATCGCAATCTGCTCTTTCGAGAGTTCACTTAAAAAGGTTGCTACTAGCGTGCTTGCTTGAGTTCTCCAATGAGCTCTTTTCCCAGTTGTATAGCCATATCTGTCAGCACTCGGATTTCGTCCTTGTTTGCATGATCCAAATGTGTCCCACAGCAAATGGCAAAATTGCCCGCAAACTCTTTTCGCAAACGAACTGCAATTTCTTCGGTAATATAAAACTCCTTGTGATTTTGCAATTGCACAGTTTGAATCGGCTCGAGTCTGGCCCCTGCTGTAATCGTTCCCAAATGCGGCTGATCACCGCCTGAAATGAGTACAATGATATCTTCCCCCATAAAATAGGCATCCAGTACAAGACGGATACGTCCGCTTTCTTTTTGCAAATGAATCATAGAATCCTCTCCTGCTAAAAAATATTGTTGTGAAACGATTCACTTTATAGA